>CAZDYT010000818.1:0-2146 GCA_964509395.1 uncultured bacterium | reverse complement strand
CGACCTCCTGGTGGTGGCCACGCCGTGGCCGGAGTACCGCCGCGTCGCGGCCGACGACCTGGTGGCGGCCATGAAGGCGCCGCGGGTCGTCGACGAGTCGCGGCTCCTGGCCGACACGCTCGGCGCGGATCCACGCATCCAGTATGTGACGGTGGGGGTGCCGCCCGCCGGCAGCCGGGGCCGATCGTGAAGCTGCTCGGCCGGTCGGCGGTGATCACCGGAGCGAGCCAGGGACTCGGGAAGGCCATTACCGCCGCGTACGTGCGCGAGGGGGCCCACGTGCTGCTCGCGGCTCGAGGAGAAGCGCTGCTGACCGCGACGGCGCGCGAGCTGGCCGGGCGGCGACCCTCCCCCCAGCAGCGGGTCGAGGCCGTGGTCGCGGACGTGTCGCGGCCCGGCGATGTCCAGCGCCTCCTGGCCGCCGCGGCCCGGATCTCTCCGGCCACGGACATCGTCGTGAACAACGCCGGGGTGTACGGGCCCATCGGCCGGCTCCAGGACGTCGACTGGACCGCCTGGGTGGACGCCGTGATGATCAACCTGGCCGGGACCGTTGCCGTCTGCCGGGCCTTCCTCCCGATCCTGTTGCAGCGGGGCTACGGCAAGATCATCAACCTGTCGGGTGGCGGGGCCTCGGCGCCGCTTCCCCGCTTCAGCGCCTACGCGGCCTCCAAGGTGGCGGTGGTGCGCTTCACCGAGACGCTCGCCCAGGAGCTGAGGGGAACGCGCATCGACGTGAACGCGATCGCCCCGGGTCCCTTGAATACTCGGCTCCTCGATCAGGTGCTGGCGGCAGGGCCCGAGCGTGCCGGCGAGGAGTTCCACACCCGCGCCGTCCAGCAGAAGGCGGAGGGAGGGGCGTCGCTCGAGCGCGCGGCCGAGCTGGCCGTGTTCCTGGCGTCGTCGGCCAGCGACGGCGTCACGGGGCGATTGATCAGCGCCGTGTGGGATGACTGGGCGGCGCTGGCCGCCCGGCGCGAGGCGCTGGCGAACACGGATGTTTACACGCTCCGGCGGATCGTGCCCGCGGATCGTGGCCTCGACTGGTAACGGGCGCGAGCGGGTCGGCGGGAGGCGAGGCCTCGTGTTCGGCGGCCGGCCCTCTGTCGGGTTTCGTCCGGCCGGGTGGACCGTCCGCGGCGGGCCGACCGGAGCCCCCGCGGGGTGGCCCGGTTCGGGGCGGGGTCGGCGTGACCGTTCTCAGTCGAGCGTATAGCCGGCCTTCATGGCGTCGCCGTGAAACATCTTCACGGTGTCGAGCGAGTACTCGCGGAGGTCCTTGCCGACGAGCGCCAGCTTGGCCAGGATGTCGTTCGTCGCCGTGATGATGTGGCATCCCACCGCGTCCGCCTGAAGGACGTTGAGCAACTCCCGCGGGCTCGCCCAGATCAGCTCGACGTTGCGATACGGCTGCACGAGGTGCACCGCGGCGGCCATGTGCGGCACCGGATCGCGGCCGGTGTCGGCGATGCGTCCGGCGAAGACGGAGACGCAGGCGGGAGGCCCGCCCGCCAGCGCGGCGCTCACGTCGCGGACCTGGTCGAGCGTCATCAACGCCGTGACGTTCAGCTTCACGCCCGCCCGACCCAGGTCCCGGATCAGGGGCACCGACGACTCGCCCCGGGTATTCGTGACGGGGATCTTGACGTACACGTGTGGCCCCCATCCCGCGATCCGGCGCGCCTGGCGTGCCATCACGTCGAACTCGTCGGAAAAGACCTCGAAGGAGATGGGCCGGTCGGGGATGGCCCGGAGGACGTCCCGCGCGAACGCCTCGTAGTCCGAGACCCCGGCCTTGCGCATCAGCGTCGGGTTGGTGGTGAACCCCCGGATCAGCGGGTTGCGCGCCATCTCCAGCATGCCCGCGAGGTCGGCCCCGTCCGCGAAGATCTTGACCCGGAGCGACGCCAGAGCCTTCACGGTCGTGTCTCGTGGCGTGCGACGGGATGGTCGAGGATCCACTCGGTCGCCTCGCTGAGCGAGCGGACCGTGTAGTCCGCCGCCACGCCGGGCCCTCGCTCCGAATAGCGGCAGTCGATCCAGATCGTCGTACAGCCGGCGCGCCGTCCGGCCTCGACGTCTTTCCAGCGGTCACCCACCATGAAGCTCGAGGCGAGGTCGATCCCGTGCCGGCTGGCCGCCTGGG
>CAZDYT010000817.1:0-2149 GCA_964509395.1 uncultured bacterium | reverse complement strand
ACGGGCTTCCCCGCGATCTCCGTCGGGTTGTCGAGGCCGACCGGGAACGGCGGGCACGCCACGGTCGGGGTCAGCAGGAGGTCGTACTTCTCGAAGAGCGCGCGCGGGTGCTGCGCCCACGCCAGGCGATCGAACCAGGCCTGCACGAACCGGGTGGCCGGGTGGGACAGGCTCTCCTGGACGATCCGGTAGAGGCCGACGTCGAACTCGTCCTTGCGCTCGAGGTAGGGCGCGAGCCGCGTCGCGATCCCGCCGCAGAAGATCTCGTACCAGCACTCCCCCGGTGAGGGCCAGCCCGGCTTGACCGGCTCGACGCGAGAGCCGAGCTCGCGGAAGACCCGGGCGGCCTTCGCGCACACCGCGCGGACCTCGGGGTCCACGGCCTCCGCGAAGCCGAGGTCGTCGCTGTACGCGATCCGCAGCCCCTTGACGGGACGCCGCAGGGCCCGGAGGTAGTCCACGCGCTCGGCCGGGAGCGAGCTCGGGTCCCGCTCGTCCGGACCCGAGGAGACCTGCATCAGGAGCGCGGCGTCCGCCACCGTGCGGGTCAGCGGACCGATGTGGGAGAGACTCCAGGCGGCGCTCGGCGGGTAGGTCGGGATGCGCCCGTACGAGGGCTTGTGCCCGAAGATCCCGGCGAACGAGGCCGGGATGCGGATCGAACCGCCTCCGTCGGTCCCGATCGCGAGCGGGCCGAGCCCGGCCGCGACCGCCGCCGAGGCCCCACCGCTCGAGCCGCCCGGCGTGCGCTCGAGGTGCCAGGGGTTCCGCGTGATGCCGAAGAGGAGATTGTGGGTCGCCCCGATCCAGCCGAACGTCGGCGTGTTCGTCTTCCCGAGCAGGATGGCGCCCGCCGCCCGGGTCCGCGCGACCATCGGGGCGTCCTCGGTCGGCACATGGTCCCGGTAGAGCGGCGTGCCGAACGTGGTCCGCACGCCCTTGGTGATGACGACGTCCTTGACGGAGAAGGGCACGCCGTGAAGCGGCCCGAGCCTCGCGCCCTTCCGCATCACCGCGCGCTCCGCCGCCTTCGCGTCCTTCCGGGCCGCCTCGGCCGTGAGGGTGACGTAGGCGTTGAGGCGAGGATTGACCCGCTCGATCCGGTCGAGGACGGCGTCGACGACCTCGACGGGCGAGACCTTTCGCCGGCGAATGAGGGCGGCGAGATCGGTCGCGGACAGCCAGCACAGCTCGTCGTTCGCCATGGGCGGTGCCTCCTCCTCGAGCCGGGTCACGCCCGGGCCCCACGCCGGGACGTCCACCCGTCCTCCCCCGGGGCCCATCTTAGCCTCAGCCCATCCCGCCGTCCACGGGCCCTGCGACACGGCGACGAGCCCGTTCACCCTCTCCCCCCGTTCGTTCGCGTGGCGGTAGTATGATGTCGCGGAATACTCAGCCGGAGGGAGGAGGAGAGAGCGTTGGCCGAGGGGGGGCCCGCGACCGGAAGCGAGGCGTGGCCCCCCTAGCACCCCAGCCATCTTTCTCTTCTAAGGGGGTCTCATGCAAAAGCAATTCGCTATCCTTGTGCTCCTGCTTTTTGCGTTCAATCTGAATTCCTCGGCTGCAGAGAAAAAGATGCACGCCTGCACGCTGTTAAACTCAAGCGAGATCCATAGTGCGCTCGGCGGGACTGTGGGTCAGTCCCAAGAGAGCGACATCGTGATCACGGAAGGCCCATCAAAGGGCGAGACCATGGGCGCCTGTATGTGGCCTGTCGATGACCAGAGCATGGTCACGGTCAACATCATCCCCGCAGTCAAAGGCCCGGAGCGTAGTAAAGCCATCGCGCAGCTCAATCAAGTCTTTGAGGATCTGAAGGGTCAGGGTTGGACGGAAGAGAAAAAAGAAATCACCAATGGGAAATGCTCGATCCTGACGCCCCCGAAGGGACAAGACGATCTCCCCCTTTCAACCGGCTGTATTGCCGAGGCCAAGGGAATGGGAATTTCGGTTGGATGGTTGAGCGGAAAAAAGAAGGTCGGTATCGAGAAGATCAAACCGTTGCTCGACAAGGTCATCGGAAGGCTGCGCTGACGAAGATTCTGCGTTACACTCCCAACACCCCGGGGGGGACACGCGGCCGGGGTGACGCCAGGCGCCGGCCCGAGGAGCGGGAGGAGCCGAACGGTGCTTTGGACGGCCTACATTC
>CAZDYT010000816.1:0-2154 GCA_964509395.1 uncultured bacterium | reverse complement strand
CCGGGGCTTTTTGCGCGAAGCTGTGAGGGCCCCAGCCGAGGGTCCCGAGCGCGAGAACGACGCTTCCGACGAGCAGCTTCCGCATAGCCGATCCTCCCGGATCCGTCATTTCGGTGCCGCCCTGAGCTGCGGCAGCGAGAACACGAAATCCTGCTTGCGCATCCGCTTGTGGCACTGGAAGCACGGGCTGGTGTCGGCGGGCTGGCTCGGCGTCCCGTCGGGCTCGAACTGCGCGTACTCCCACTCGCCGTTCCGGATGTCGTCGGGGTACTCGGCGCCCCAGCCGGCGCGCTTCTCCATGACCATGATCGAGACGAGCCCGCTCTTGATGAAGCGGCCCTTGGCGTCCTTCAGCGGCTGGCGCTGGTCGTCCAGCTTCGCCTTGTAGACCTCCATCGTGATGACCGTGCCGCTCGGCAGGGGCTGCGCGGGTCGCGCCATCCGCGCGGCGTCGGGGGACGCGTAAAACATCCGAACCGTGTCGTTGATGGCCCGGTCCACGGTCCAGTAGCGGACATGACTCCGGTAGTCCGAGGGGAACGACACCTTGTCCGGCCCTGCCGTGCTCGGAACGGCCACCAGCAGCGCGACCGCCGTCGCGAGGGGGATCACGCGGCTCACGGTGACCTCGAATGGTCGGCGGGGCCGTGGAAGGGTTGTCGGGAGACTCGATTCAGGGGCATCCGGCCTCCTTCCGGGTGGACGGCCAGGGCGCCAGAATTGGAGAGATCTCACCGAGGTTTCCAGGTTAGGGGGCGGTCGGCGCACCTGTCAAGGCCAATTCAACTCGGCGCCCGATCGCGTTCCAGCTCCTCCGGCGGCCGTTGCGGGCGGCCCGTGCCGGTCCACTCCCTGACGAGCGTGTGGGCGATGTGGAAGCGGTCGAGGACGCGGCCGACCGTGTGGTTGACGATGTCGTCGACGGTCCGCGGACGGGGGTAGAACGCCGGCATCGGCGGCAGGATCACCCCGCCCATCTCGGCGAGCGCCAGCAGCTGGCGCAGGTGACCCAGGTGGAGCGGCGTCTCCCGCACCACGACCACGAGCGGACGCCCCTCCTGGAGCGTCACGTCTCCCGCCCGGGTGATCAGGCTGGCCGCGTCCGAGTTCGCGAGGGCCGCGACCGTCTCGATGCCGCAGGGCGCGATGACCATCCCCGCGGTCCTGAAGGAGCCGCTGGCGAGGGTGGCCCCGAGGTCGCGGTCGTCGTACGTCCGCGTCGCCAGCGCGTCGACCCCCTCGAGGTCGTAGTCGGTCTCGTGCGCGATCGCGCGCCGGGCGGCGCGGCTGATGACCAGGTGAGTCTCCACGTCCGGGGCCCCGCGCAGCACCTCGAGGAGCCGGATCCCGTAGACGACGCCCGTCGTGTCCGAGATGCCGAGGGCGAGCCTCACTCGCGGGCTCCGAGCCGGCGGACGAGGTAGGCCCAGATGCTGGCCATCGCCCGGGGATGGTAGATGTGCTCCCGCTTCCGCAGGGCCTCCCCGTCGCGGGTCCACGCCTGCTCGCGCCCGGCGGTCAGGAGCTGCATCCGCGCGGCCTTGTCGAGCAGCACCGCCCGGACGCATGCGTCGCCGACGGTCTCGCCGGCCGCCACGAGGCCGTGATTCTCGAGGAGCGCGACCCAGCCGGGTCCCACCGTCTTGGCCACCGCGTCCCCGAGCTCGGCCGTGAGGATGAGGTCGGTCGTCACCGTGAAGCGGGGGACGTCCGGGGGGACGAACAGACACGCCTCGTGGCTGACGGGGCGCAGGGGGACCCGGAGCGCCGAAAAGGCCGTCGCGGACGGCGGGTGTGTGTGCACGACGGCGCGCACGTCGGGCCGGGCCCGGTAGAGCTCGGCGTGGATCGGGTATTCGACGTGGCGCGGGCGCCGGCCGGCGAGCACGGCGCCGTCCGCGTCCAGGAGGAGCAGGTTGGCCGGCCGCGTTTCGTCCAGGCCGAGGCCGGCCGGCTTCATCCAGAAGCCCCGGCCCCGGGGGTCGCGCGCGGAGACGTGGCCAAAGACCGTGTCGCCGTGCCCCTCGGCGGCCAGGACGCGGCAGGCGTGCGCGACCTCGGTGCGCACGGTCACCGTCGACGACTTCGATCCCCGGCCCGCGCGCCGGCGAGCCACGGCCGGCCTCCTACGGGCGGGCGCCCGCGGCGAGACGG
>CAZDYT010000815.1:0-2155 GCA_964509395.1 uncultured bacterium | reverse complement strand
CGCCGCGTGACTCTCGGGAAATCCGTACTCCGCGAAGGAGGTGATCGCGCGGACGATCTCCTCGGTCGCCGGGCCCGTGATGCCGTTCCGCGTCATGCCGGCGCGGAGCTTTCGCTCGACCGCCTGCATCCGCGCCTCGGAGCGGCGGAACCCGAGCGCCCGGCGCAGCTCCTCGGCCTCCCCACCGGTGAAGCCGGCCGTGACCATGGCCATCCGGAGGAGCTGCTCCTGAAAGAGCGGCACGCCGAGGGTGCGCCGGAGGATCGGCTCGAGGGAGGGATGGGGATAGCTGACCGGCGCCCGCCCCGCCCGCCGCGCGAGGTAGGGATGCACCATGTCCCCCACGATGGGGCCCGGGCGGATGATGGCGACCTCGACGACCAGGTCGTAGAAGCGCTCGGGGCGGAGGCGCGGGAGTGTCGCCATCTGGGCCCGACTCTCGACCTGGAAGACCCCGATCGTGTCGGCCTGCTGGAGGGCCGCGTACACCGCGGGGTCGTCGGGGGGGAGGTGCGCCAGGTCGACCGCGTGCCCGCCCTCACGGCAGAGAACGAGCGCGTCCTCGAGGACCGCCATCATCCCGAGCCCCAGGAGGTCCACCTTCACGATTCCCATGTCCGCGCAGTCGTCCTTGTCCCACTGGACGACGACGCGGCCCGGCATGGTCGCGGGCTCGAGCGGCACGGTCTCGTCGAGGCGCCCGGCACAGAGCACCATCCCGCCCGAGTGCTGGCCGAGGTGCCGCGGAAGCCCCAGGACGGCCGCCCACAGCTCGGCGAAGCGGCGGACCCGCGGGTGGGTCGGGTCCAGGCCCGCGCGCGCGAGGTGGCGCGCGGGGGCCTCGTCCTGCGAATCGCGGTAGCCCCAGTCGGGCACGAAGCGGGCGAGGCGGTCGAGGAGGTCCGGCGGGAAGCCCAGGGCTTTCCCCACCTCGCGCGCGGCCCGGCGGGGCTGGTAGGTGATGACGTTCGCGGTCATCCCCGCGCCCGCCGCGCCGTACCGCCGGTAGACGTACTGGATCACCGCCTCGCGCCGGGCGCCCGAGGGGAGATCGAGGTCGATGTCGGGCCACTCGCGGCGCTCCTCCGAGAGGAAGCGCTCGAAGAGGAGGTCCATTCCGACGGGATCGACCGCGGTGATGCCGAGGCTATAGCAGACCGCGCTGTTGGCCGCCGAGCCGCGTCCCTGAACCAGGATGCCCTGCTCCCGGCAGAAGCGGACGATGTCCCAGACGATCAGGAAGTAGCCCGCGAGATCGAGCTTCTCGATGAGGTCGAGCTCGCGGGCGAGCTGGCGGCGGACGCGCTCTCCGACCGGCCGGTAGCGCTCGCGCGCTCCCGCCTCGGTGAGGGCGCGGAGGTAGGCGGTCTGGGACCCGCCGTCCGGCACGGGGAAGTCGGGGAAGCGGTAGCCGAGGTCCTTCAGGGTGAAGCCGAGCCGGGCGGCAAGCTCGGCGGTTTCGGCCACGGCGGCTGGCTGATCGGCGAAGAGCTGCGCCATCTCCTCGGGGGGCTTGAGCCACCGCTCGACGTTCGGCTCGAGACGGCGCCCGGCGGCATCGAGGGTCGTCCGGTAGCGCAGGGCGGTGAAGACGTCGAGCACCAGACGCTCGGCCGGCGTCGCGTAGCGCACCCCGTTCGTCGCGACGCACGGGAGCCGCAGGCTCGCGGCGAGCTCCAGGAGGCGGCGCGTGCGCCGCTCGCTCTCGCGCGTCCGATGCCGCTGGAGCTCGACGTACACCTGCCCGCGGCCGAAGAGGCCGACAAGCCGCTCGATCGTCCGCCGGGCCGCCTCCCGCCGGCCCGCCGCGAGATTCGCCGCCAGCGGACCGTCGAGGCCGCCGGTGAGGCAGACGAGCCCCGCCGACTCCCCCTCGAAATCCTCGAGCGTGGCGCGGGCCTGCCCCTTCGGCGCCCGCGCCTTGCTGCGCGTCAGCAGGCGGCAGAGCCGCCGGTAGCCCGCCGCCGTCTCGACGAGGACCGGCAGCCGCGATCCGTCGGCGAGCGTGAGAGCCGCGCCGACGAGCGGGCGGAGCCCCAGCTTGCCCGCCGCGCGGTAGAAGCGCGGCGCGCCGTAGACGCCGTCGACGTCGACGAGCGCGAGCGCGGGGTAGCCGAACCCGGCCGCCTCGGCCGCGAGGCGCTCGGGGAAGGAG
>CAZDYT010000814.1:0-2160 GCA_964509395.1 uncultured bacterium | reverse complement strand
TACCCTATCCGCCCGTCACTCCCCCAACATTTTGTGGGAGGCCTGAACGGTTACAAATGCTGGACGGCGCCGTGGACATGGGTCCCGTCGAAGGCTCAGCGGGGGGGGCCGCGGCGGGCGAGGTAGTCGGAGCCGACGAGAATCTGGCGGGGCTTGGCGCCGTCGCCGGGGCCAATGATGCGGTCCTGCTCCATGAGGTCGACGAAGCGCGCCGCCTTCGGGTAGCCGAGCCCGAGCCGCCGCTGGAGGAAGCTGATCGAGGCTTGCTTCTGGCTCACCACCAGCTCGACCGCCCGCCAGTAGGTCTCGTCGCGCTCGGCCTCGCCGGGGCCCCCGGCCACGGGCGCCTCCTTCACCGGCTGGAGCAGGCCCTCCTCGTACACCGCCTGCCCCTGCTTCCGGAGGAACGCCACGATCTCGCGCAACTCGCCCTCGGAGACCCACGCCCCGTGGATCCGAACCGGTCGCGAGGCGCCCGGCGGCACGAAGAGCATGTCCCCGCGCCCGAGGAGCTGCTCCGCCCCGTTCTGGTCGAGGATCGTCCGGGAGTCCACCTTGGAGGCGACCTGGAAGGCGATCCGCGCCGGGAAGTTCGCCTTGATGAGCCCCGTGATCACGTCCACGGACGGCCGCTGGGTGGCGATCATGAGGTGGATGCCGACGGCGCGGGCGATCTGGGCCAGGCGCGCGAGGGCGGTCTCGACGTCGCCGGTGGAGATCATCATGAGGTCGGCCAGCTCATCCACGATGACGACCCAGTAGGGGAGGCGCTCCGCCGCCGGGACCTCGCGGTTGTACCCTTCGATGTTCCGCACCGACTTCGCCGCGAGGAGCTTGTAGCGCTCGTCCATCCGGCCGACGATCCACCGGAGCCGCGCGGCGGCCTCCTTGGGGTCCGTCACCACGGGGGCCAGGAGGTGCGGGATCCCGTCGTACATCCCGAGCTCCAGGCGCTTCGGGTCGATCAAGAGGAAGCGCACGTCGGACGGCGGGCAGCGGTAGAGGATGGAGCAGATCATCGCGTTGATCGCGGCCGACTTGCCCGCCCCCGTCGCCCCGGCGATCAGGAGGTGGGGCATCGCCGCGAGGTCGGCGACGGACGGCTGGCCGATCGTGTCCTTCCCGAGAGCCAGGGCGAGCGGGGCCTTCGACTCGGCGAACTCCTTGGAGACCAGGATATCCCGGAGGTAGACGGTCGAGGGCTCCGGGTTCGGGACCTCGATCGCCACGGTCCCGCGGCCGGGCACGGGGCCGAAGACGCGAACGGCGCCCGCTTTCATGGCGAGCGCGAGGTCGTCGGCGAGGTTCACCACCTGGTTGACCTTCACGCCGGGCGCGGGCTCGAACTCGTACCCCGTGATGACGGGCCCGGGGTTCACCTGGACGATCCGGCCGCTCACCCCGAACTCCTCGAGGCGCCGGCGGAGCAGGTCGGCGATCTGCTGGAGCTCCTCCCGCGTCCACCGCCGCTCGGTCGCCGGGGGCGCCTTGAGGAGGCCCACGGGCGGGAGCTGGAACGTCTGCCCCGCCCGGGCGAAGTCGAAGGTCTCCTGCCACGCGAGCCCGCGGTCGGCGGCGCGGCTCTTCGACCGCCCGGCGGCCGCGGGCGCACCCGGCGGGGGCGCGGCCGCCGCGGTGACCGGAGCCGCCGCCGGGGCCGCCCGCTCGGAGCCGAGCGCGATGGCAGGCGGCGCCTCGGCCGCGCGCTCGGCCATCGGAGTCACCGCCGACGCGGGGCGCGCGCGGCGGTGGAAGACCCGACCGAGCCACGCCGCCAGGCCCTGCCCGAGGCCCGCGTAGGAGAGCTGCGTGAGGCAGAGGAGGGCGACGGCCAGCACCGTCAGCAGGACGACGAGGCTCCCCAGGTCCCCGATCGTCTGCCGGAGGGCGGCACTCACCCCGCGCCCGAGGAGGCCGCCGCGGTGGAGGTACACCCCGCCGCTCGGCCCCGACGCGCGCGCCAGGAGCCCCGTCAGGCCGACGAGGCCGAGCGCCACCCCGACGGCCGTGGCGAGGCCGCCCCCGGGGAGCGGCCGGAGGAACGCGGCGACCGCCCGGCCCGCCAGGGCCAGCGGGAGGAGGTAGCCGGCGTACCCGACCGCGGCGAACAGGGCCCAGCCGATCCAGAGCCCGACGACCCCGACCTGCCCCTGCTGGGCG
>CAZDYT010000813.1:0-2162 GCA_964509395.1 uncultured bacterium | reverse complement strand
CCTCTCCCCGCGAGGCCGAGATGGCCAAGTTGATCGAGAACACGTTCGCCACGTGAACATCGCGCTGGTGAACGAGCTTGCCTTCCTGTCGCGGGACCTCGACGTGGACCTGTGGGAGGCCATCCGGGCCGCGGCCACGAAGCCGTTCGGGTTCATGCCCTTTTGGCCGGGGCCCGGGGTGGGAGGCCACTGCATCGCGCCACATGGGGGCGGCCGCTAGGGAGTCGGTCCGCGGGAGATTCACGGTCGAGCGCCTGGCGGATGACCTCGCCGACCTGTACCGGGAACTGGTCGGCGGGAGCCCCGATCGCGTAGCCGGAGGAGTTCCGGTGGTGACGCAGCCGGATCGCGAGGGACCCGGAGCTAGACATCCCACGGGCCGTAAGTGTCAAGCTGCGGCTTCCGCGAGGGTGGGCCACGCCCGCTCCTCCGAGTATCGCTCGCGGCGCCGCAGGCATCCGTGCAGGATGCCCACCCACCGGTTGGCGAGGGACCGCAACGCACGCCGGTGGGTGTGACCTCTGGCACGGTGCGCGTCGTAGTAGCGCCGAGCACCAGGTGAGCACGAGAGCGAACAGAAGGCCCACATCTCCAGGGCGTCGGCGAGTCGCCGGTTCCGTGCGAACCGGGCCAGGGCGACCTTCGATCGGCCAGAGGCCTTCGTGATCGGTGAAGTCCCCGCGTAGTTCTTGCGGGCCTTAGGATCGACGTAGCGGACGGGGTCATCCCCGAATTCCGCGAGGACCCGGGCGCCGAGGACCGAGCCGAGTCCGGGAAGACTGCGAAGGATCTCGGCGTCCGGGTGTCCTTCAAAACTCGCTTCGAGCTCGTGGGCGAGAGCTTGGATCTGAGCGGTCATCTCGGCCACAATGCGAACGGTGGAGCGCACGACGTCGCCGTAGGCCTTGGACAACACCTCCGGCCCCTCGAGCTGGGAGCTCCGAAGCGCCTGTTTGATCTCATCGGCTCGCTCGGTGACGCGCCGGCGACGCCCTCCTCGCTTGAGGGCAGCGGCGATGCGGGCCGTGCTGAGCGAGCGACCCTCCATTGGGGTGGGTGCTGCTTCAAGCACGGCCAGGGCGTCCACCGAGGCCAGATCGGTCCCGAAGGCCTCGAGGGCCGCCGGGTAGAACTCCCGCAGGGCGTTCCGAAGCTGGTTCAGGTGTCGCTGCCGGGACCAGATCAGGCCTTGGTGGGCCCGAGCGAGCACCTTCACCGCTTCCGCCAGCTCGCTGTCCCCGGCCACCTCTCGATGCAGGTGCCGATCGGTCCGCACGAGGTCGGCAAGGACCTTCGCGTCACCGGGGTCGGACTTCGCTCCCGAAGTGCGGTGGCGGTCTCGGTAGCGGTCAACGGAGAGCGGGTTGACGGCGTGCACCGCGTAGCCCGAGGCGACGAGGGCGCCCACCAGCAGCCCCCGGTCGAGCTCGATGCCGACCGCCACGTCTGAAGGGTCCTCGGCGTGCGCCGATACCATCTCATGGAGCCGGGCGACCCCTTCGACCCCTTCGGGGACCCGGCCTTTGGCGAGCACCTTCCCATCGGCGTCCATCGCACACACGTCGTGATGGCTCTCCGACCAGTCGACTCCGACGAAGATCACGCGCCCTCCTTCCCCTCGACCACTTCGAGCCTGGAGGAGTACGCGGCGCCCTAATGGATCAGTGCTCCGTTGGCACGACATCCCACCAGCCGTCCGCTCCTCGCCTGCCGGCGGGGGCACGATCTAGCTTTAGGGCTTGGAAGCCCTGGACCATTCGGTGCTCACCCGCCGGTGGCTCGGAGAGCAGTCTCACCCGCCAACTGCTCGAGAGCCATTAGGTCCACGACCGGTCAATCAGCCCATCCGGTAGCGGCGGGACTTGGCGGCCATGCGGCCGGCCAGGACGCCGGCGGCGCCGGCCGCCAGGAAGAAGGCCGGGTCGTCCTTCGGCGTTCGGCCCATGGACTCGACCTCGAAGCCCAGCTCCTCCAGCTTCGAGAGGGCGGGCCGCCCGTCCACCTCCACGAGCTGGTGCTTGTCCTCGAGCTTCCGCTCCCGGAGCGCGCCCCACACCGCGTCGCGCTGCCCCTCGTCCTCCAGCGCGGGCACGGCGACGTTCACCCTTGCGGTGCAGACGTGCTCCAGGATCGCCAACCAGCGGTGGGAAGCCACGCCGTGG
>CAZDYT010000812.1:0-2167 GCA_964509395.1 uncultured bacterium | reverse complement strand
GCGCGTGCGGGCGGCCGGCGTCGAGATCGCGCCCGTCGAGACGCGCTACCGGCTGAGCCTCGGCGCGGACGGGACCATGGTGCGGGCCGACCTGGACGACCTGACGGTCTCGGTCGAAGGCGCCGCCCTGCGAGGATCGCTGGGGTATGATGCCGGAGCGCGCCGGCTCGACGCGCGGCTCGAGGGTGGGGAGGTCGAGGCCGGTGCCCTGATCCGGCGCCTCGCGCCGGGCTGGCTCGAACCGACGGACCGCGTGCGGCTCACGGGGTTGCGCGTCACGGCGGCCGGGCTCGATCCCATCGACTTCGGCCGCGGAACGGCGCGGCTGGAGGCCCGGGGGCTCTCGTGGCCGCGACCCGGCGGGGCACTCTCGGGCGGTCGCCTCGGCGCGGAGATCGGCTTCGGGCGCGCCCGCGTCGCGCTCGCGCTGGACGCCGAGCACGTGGTGTCCGCGCTGCCGATGTTCCCCGGCGAGATCCCGCGGCTCGCGGGCTCCGCCGAGCTCGCGCGCCGGCCGGACGGCGGCTTTCAGCCGGCGCGCGGGGCGCTGGCGGCACGCGACGGCCAGGGACGGGACCTCGTCGTCGCGACCCTCGAGCGAGCCCCCGCCATCGGCCGCCTCCGCGTCTCGGCGCGCGTGCCGGCCCTGGAGCGCCTCGACGGGTTCTGGCCGGCGATCCCGCGGCGCGTGAACGGATCGGCGCGGCTCGACGTCGAACTGGGCGCGGACCTCAAGGCGGCGGATGGACGTCTCGGCCTGACCGTCCCGGAGGCGGAGCTCTGGGGCGGCAAGGTTTCCATCCGCGACCTCGAGGCCGACGTGCCGATCCGGCGTGGGATCGAGATCGCAGGTGAGCCGCCCTGGGGGAAGGTGGCGATCGGCGAGCTGATCGGCTACGGCATCGTCGCCCGCGATCTGACGGCGCCCGCGCGGGCGTGGAATGATCGCCTGAGCTTGAACGAGCTCACGTACGCCCTGTATTCTGGGGACGGCAAAGGCTGGAGCGAGATCGAGCTCGAGCCGGCCGGGCTCGCCGTGCGGGGAAAGCTGACCGGGGCCGGGGTCCGGATCGAGGAGTTCATGAGTGCTTACGGCATCCGGGGAGGGACGATGACCGGGCTCGTGCGCTACGATCTGGACTATCAGTACCGGGCGGGCCACCTGGGAGTGAAGGGGCGCTTCGAGGTCCCGGCGGGGGGCACGGTCAGTATCGAGCTCCTCGACCGGCTCCTCGGGTATGCCGAGTACGACCCCACGGGGGTGCTCCGGCGGGCCCTCGAGAGCCTGCGCGCGTTCGACTACAAGTGGGCCGAGGCCGACGTCGCCTCCGCCGGCGGCGACATTCGGGTCAGCCTCACCCTGCGGGGCCGGGAGCGCTTCCTGTTTCTCCCGCCCAAGGTCCGCGAGATCAACATTCGCAACCTGCCGCTGTCGTTCCTCGCGCGCCAGTTTCCCGGAAGCTTCAACTGAGGGAGAGCCATCCATGCTGACTCGCCATCTCCGGCACCTCCCGCTCCTCGGGCTCGCGTCCCTCCTCGCGGCCTGCGTGCCGGTGACCGTCAACATCAACTTTCCGCAGGAGAAGCTCGAGGGCGCCGCGACCCGGATCGAGGACATGGTCCGGAGCCCCGAGAACCCGAAGCCGCCGGCCGCGCCGAAGAAGGGGCCACAGGGCGGGCTCGGGGATCGCCTGCTCGCAGCGCTCGCGCCGCGGGACTCGGCAGCTCAGAGCCGGAGCGTCGATGTCGTCCCGGAGATCCGGGTCCAGACCCCTCAGCTCATGCAGGCGATCGGGTCGCGGCGCGCCCGCAACCCGCAGATCGACCAGTGGAAGGCGCGCGGGTGCATCGGCGAGGCGAACCAGGGCCTGCTGGAAGCCCGCCCCGGCCAGGGGTGCTCCGGGGAGGGGGCCTCGCTGATCGGCGCGGAGAACGCGGACCGGAATTTCATCTACGAGACGCTGATGCAGCAGAACCACATCCCGGCCGGCGATGGCCCGCGGGTGCGGGCCGCGTTCGCCAAGGTCAACCGCGAGCTGGCCCGCCCGGGGGAGTGGGTTCAGCAGCCGAACGGCCAGTGGGTGCGCAAGTAGGGCGCCGTGCCGATAACCGTCGCATCCCGGCGTCCTCGGCCCTCGCCGCGCCTCAACGTATGCGGCATACGCCT
>CAZDYT010000811.1:0-2169 GCA_964509395.1 uncultured bacterium | reverse complement strand
GGGAGAGCGCTGGAATCGCACTCCAGAGGTCGAGGGTTCAAATCCCTTACCCTCCACCAATGCTGACGCGTAGTTAGCGCGAGGGGGCCGGTTTCGGCCCCCTCGTCGCCTCTCAGCGCCCCTTCGGTCAATTCCATCGCGAACATCCGCTCGAATCCCGTGCCATTCACTGTCCGTCTTCTGTCCGTGTCCTCACTGGCCGGCGCCTTCGGCCGCCCTCGGGAGCGGCGCCACGGTCGGCGCGACGGGCAGGGACTCGACGTAGGCGGTCACTTTCTGGACCGCCTGGCGGAGATCCTGCTCGGAGGTGATGTCGTACCGCTTGAACACGCTGGCCGTCCGGTGGCCCGAGATCGCCTGAGCCACCGACTGCGAAACGCCGGCCCGGACGAGGTTGCGGACCCCCGTCCGGCGGAGGTCGTGGAACAGCCGGCCGTCCACACCCGCCGCCGCGCACGCGCGCCGCCAGCTCTTCCGAAACTCCCGGAGGGGGGCGCCGCCCCGGTGGAAGATCGCGGGGGTATCCAGCCGCCGCGCCCGGAGCCGCCGCTCGATGATGGCCCGGAGCGGCCCCTCGAGCGCGAGCACGCGGCCCTTCCCGCTCTTTGCGTCCCGGGCGTGCAGGCGAAGCGTCCACGTCTCGCGGTCGAACGCGGCCCACGTCAGCGCGGACGCCTCGCCCTTGCGCATCCCCGTCCAGTACGCCCACTCCGTGAAGTCCCGGAGGTCCTCGTCCGGCAGATGCCGGAGCACCGCGAGCAGCTCGCCCCGCTCGAAGAACCCTTGCCGCGCGTTGTGCTCCTCGAGCGCCGGAATCACCGGCACGCTCGTCAGCTTCGGCGGGGTGCTCTTCACGGCGAGGCTGTAGGCGCGCCGGAGCGCCGCCAGGCGCCGGTTGATGGTAGCCGGCGCGGTCCCCTCGTCCTGCCACTCCGCGATCACGGCATTGATCCGGGCCGTCGTCACCGTGCGCGCGCGGTCGAGCCCGAAGGCGGCCCGCACGGGCTTGAGATGCACGCGAAGCGTCGCCAGGGACTTCCGACCGCGCACCGCATACTCCGTTTCAAGGTCCTGGAGGAGCTCCTCCACCGTCACCCGCTCCTGAGCCGGACCGGCGAACGCGTGCGCCCCGATCCGGTCGGCCCCAATCTCATCGCGGCGCCGCTTCAAGAGGTTCTCGGCCGCCTTCCGCTCGGGGGAGCGGCTGCTCTCGCGGAGCTCCTGCCCGCGGTGGTAGTAGGCGATCCAGTAGTGAGCGCTGTTCGACCGCTTGAAGATGCGTCCCGCCCCTCTCATCGCGTGCCCCCTTTCCTCGCTCGTCTCGCTCGCCGGGCCTTCGGGCCCTGGTCCGCCGGGAAGAAGTCCCGGATGCGGATATCCAGCGCCGCGGCCAGCTTCTCGAGCAGGGCGACGGTGGGGCTCATCCGCCCATTCTCGATCTTGCTGATCGTGACATAGCTCACGCCTGCCTTGTCGGCCAGCGCGTGAAGCGACAGCCCCCGCCGATCTCGCCACTGCCGGAGCAGTAGGCCCATGTGAGGCTTATAGCCTATCGGCTAACCACTGTCAAGCGGAATGTTCGGGCGAGTCGGCTACCGCCCCAGCCGCTGGCGGATGTACCGCTCGACGCCGTGGGCGGAGAAGCGGAGGGCCCGGCCGAGGCGGACGGTGAAGGGGAGCCGGGCCGCGCGGGCGTAGAGCCAGTCCACGGACACGCCGAGGGTCCGGGCGGCCGCCTCGACGGAGAGCAGCCGGTCCTCCGCTGGGGCCTCGGGGGCCTGCCCGTTCGCGGCTCCGCTGGCCGACGCCAGGGCCGCGAGCACGGCCGCACAGCGAAGGGTGAGAGCCTGTCGCACGGCCGGGGAGAGCGTGGCCGCCCGCCCAGGGTCGGCCGCCAGCTCGTCCAGGGTCGGAACAGAGGCCGAGGCGGCCGGACCGCCCCCGGCAGTTTTTTCCGGGGAACGCGCGTGCGCCGCGGACCCGTCCTGGGCGCCCCTGGGTGTCATCGGCTACTCGTCGCCCTCGGTGTCCGCCTGCATCCGGTAGGCTTCCACGATCGCGTGCCAGTCGTAGCGCACGGCGTTGCCGATCACCACGGCGAAGTCCTGGAGCGCGTGTCTATACACCGTGCTCGGGCTAATCCCAAGCCGCCGGCACAGCTCCTTGCGC
>CAZDYT010000810.1:0-2172 GCA_964509395.1 uncultured bacterium | reverse complement strand
CGACGCCGAGACCCAGGCGCTCCTCGACAGCCTCGTGGAGAGCCTGCCGACGGCGCGGGTCCTGCTGGTCGTCAACTACCGCCCCGAGTACGAGCACCGCTGGGGGAACAAGACCTACTACACGCAGCTCCGCCTCGACCCGCTGCCGCCCGAGAGCGCGGAGGAGCTCCTCAAGGCCCTGCTGGGGGACGACCCCGGCCTTCAGCCGCTCAAGGGGCTCCTGATCGACCGGACCGAGGGAAACCCGTTCTTCCTGGAGGAGAGCGTCCGGACCCTGGTGGAGACCGGCATCCTGGTCGGCGAGCGCGGGGCCTATCGCCTGGCCAAGGCCCTCCCGACCGTTCAGGTGCCGGCGACGGTCCAGGCGCTGCTGGCGGCACGGATCGACCGGCTTCCCCCCGACGAGAAGCGCCTGCTCCAGTCGGCGTCGGTCATCGGCAAGGACGTGCCCTTCGCGCTCCTCGAGGCCATCGCCGAGCGCCCCGAGCCGGATCTCCGGCGGGGGCTCGCGCACCTCCAGGCCGCCGAGTTCCTCTACGAGGTGAGCCTCTTCCCCCGACCTCGAATACACCTTCAAGCACGCCCTGACCCACGAGGTGGCCTACGGGAGCCTCCTCCAGGAGCGGCGGCGCGAGCTCCACCGCTGCGTCGGGGAGGCGCTGGAGCGGCTGTTTCCGGACCGGACGGAGGAGTTCTACGGCGTGCTGGCGCGCCACTTCGTCGAAAGCGGGAACCCGGCGAAGGGGCTCGACTATTCCCGGCGCGCGGCCCAGAAGGCCGTGGCCCTGTTCGCTCACGACGAAGCGCTGCGCCAGTACGAGCGCGTGCACGCCTGCGCCGCCATGCTGGACATCCCGGAGCAACTCGCCGCCATCGAGGAAGCCATCGGCGACGTCTACCACCGCCGAGGCATGTTCGAGCGGGCGGTCGAGTCCTACGAGCGCACCTTGGTCCGTACCGTGGCGCCCGAACGCCGGGCCGCGCTGACGTTCAAGATCGGCCGCGTGTATGCGCAGTTCGGCGGCCCGCGGGGGGTGGAGTTCCTGCACGCCGCGCTGGGCGAGCTGAATCCCGCGACGCAGCAAAACGAGCTCGCCCAGGCCACCGCGCTCCTGGGCCGCTACCGCCACTACGCCGGGCAGCACGGGCAGGCCATCGAGCTGCTCGAACGGGCCCGCCGGCTGGCCGAGCCGTTGGATGATCCCGAGACCCTGACCGCGATTTACGGGTACCTCGCGGGGGCGTATCAGCACATGGCGCGCGCGGACGAGAGCATGGAGTGGGCTCGGCGATGCATCGCGCTGGGCGAGCGGAAGAAGTATCCCGGGGCCCTTCTCACCGGCTCCACGTTTCTGGCTCAGGATCTGGATCTCCTGGGCAGATGGGACGAGTCGCTCGCGTTCTCGGCCCGAAGCCATCAGGTGGCGACGCAGATCGGCGCCGAGCATCGCGTGGCATGGGCCGAGCACGACCGCGCGTTTGCGCTCCATGGGAAGGGTGAGCTGCCGGCGGCGGCCGCGGCGGCCCGGATGGGCTTGTCGATCGCGGAAGCCACGGGGGAGCCGCGCGTGGCCGTGCTCCTCCGGTCGCTCCTGTCGCGGATCGAGACCGACCTCGGCGAGGAGGAGGCGGCGCAGGCACACGCGCGGGACGCGGTGGCGGGCGCGGGTGCACTGGGTGATCGCGCCTTGCGTTGTTGGAGCCGCCACGCACTCGCCTACTTCCATCTCCGGCGCGAGGAGTGGGAGCCAGCTGCTGGCCTCGTCACCGAGTGGACCGAGCTGCTGGCAGGAACCGACCACCAGCTTTCGCGTCTCACCGGCGGCGCCGACTGCGCCGAGGTCGTTTGGGGTCAGGGTCGACTCGACGCGGCCGAGGAGATGATTCTGACGAGCGTGGAGCTGGCGCGGGAGGCCGGCTCACGGCACTACGAGGCGGTCGCGCGGCGGGTGCACGGGCAGATCCTCGCGTCGCGGGACCGATGGGACGAGGCCGTGCGGGCGTTCGACGACGCCGTCGGCATCCTGGAGGTGCTGGGGAGCCGCCTCGAGCTCGGCCGCGCGCTCTACCAGCGCGGCCTCGTGCACGAGCGGCGGGGCGAGGCCGAGCGAGCGCGCGCGGACCACGGCCGCGCTCACGCGATGTTTCGAGAGACCGGGGCGCCGCGGGACC
>CAZDYT010000809.1:0-2172 GCA_964509395.1 uncultured bacterium | reverse complement strand
GTGCGCTCCGCGCCGTGGGGCGCCCCGTTCGCCGCGTCACCCGCGCGGCCTTCCCGGGGCTCGCGCGTATTTCGCGCATAGGTCGGGCTAGAGTCCTCGAAGCGCCAAGCCGGTGGCGAATGAGTCAAGTTTCATCGCCCAACTGCCTCGGGCCGTGGCTGCGACGGGGATCGGCCACGGCGCTAGTCTTCGGTCCAGCGCTCCAGAAGCCGGGTGCCGAGCGAACGGTGGCCGAGAAAGAAGTAGGTCAGCATCGTTACCGCCGCCAGCAGGTTGGCGGTCGCGACGTTCCACCAGAGGAGCGCGCCCACCAGGGCCTCGTCGAGGACGGAGACGAACCCGAGGAAGAACAGCTCGAAGCACAGGAAGAGGATGAGCAGCCCCAACAGGATGCGGGGCTCCCGCTCCGCCGCCGCGAGCAGCGTCGCCACCACGATCCCGAAGACGGCAAAGGCGGCCACGTGGAGCACGGTGTAGCCGAGGACGAGGTCGAGGCGAATGTCGAGGAGCTTGGGGTCCCGGAGCCCTTCGAACACCGCCGACCCCAGCAGGGCCGGCGTCCGGAGGGGCTGGAACTTCAAGGTGTCGTAGATGAGAAACCACACGGCCACGATTGCGGCGCCCATCAGGCCGGCGGCGATCCCCTCTCGGAACACGGTGACCCACGCGCCCAGGAGCGTCTGCGCGAGCGGGCGGTGCAGGGCGAAGAAACACCCGAGCATCGCGACCGCCGCCAGGAAGTTGCCGATCAGGATGGCCCACCAGGTGACGACGCCGAGGACCGGCTGGGCCAGGAACGTCACCAGGGCCAGGAAGAAGACCTCGAACGCGACGAAGAAGATGATGAGCACGAGGAGCATTGGCGGTTCGCGCTCGGCCCCCGCGAGCAGGAGCGCGGCGATGATGCCGAAGGCGACGAAGACGAGAACGTGGACGAGGGTGTACATGAGGACCGGCCCCGGCGCGGGCGAGACCGAGGCGGGAGCCGAGTCGCCGCGGAAGAAGCCCACCCACAGGATCGCGGGCGTCCGGAATGGAGCGCCTCCGATCGCGTCGAAGATGAAAAACCAGGCAGCGACCGTGGCGGCCCCGATGAGGCCTGCGAGGATGCCTTCCCGGACGACCCGCGGCTCGAGCGCCATCTGCCGCTCCCTCCTTGACCGTCGTCGCGCCTAGGTGTCTATCGGAAAAACCGCGCGACTCGCGAGAGAACCACCGCAACGCCTCAAGCTGTTCCGCTCCGCGCGCCGGCTTCGCCGGCGCAACCCCCTGGGGGGAGGCCCGGAAGGGGGGCGGAGCCCCCCTCCGGGGGACTAGGACGCTTGTTCGCCCACAGTCTGCACGAACGTGTCAGGGTTGGCCACGGGACTCTCGCGCCGTGGCCGAGACCCGAGCAGCCCTAGGACGCAGGGAGGAGCTGAGCCGAGGCGTACTCCCTGTACGTTGAGGCTCGGCGACGACCGAGGACGCCGGGATGCGACGGGGATCGGCCACGGCACTAGGGCTCTTCGGTGAGTACCGCCGCCCCGCGCTCGGCAGGCTCCTCGGCTGTCGCCCACCCGAAGAATGCGACGGTGCCCACGACCACGTACCCGAGGGTGCCGCCCACCCACATGAGCACGCCGGCCAGCTCCTGGTCGGCCCGGGGCGGCAGCGGCCACGGCGCGCCCGTCGCTTCATAGTAAGGATAGAGCACGCCGTCCGCCAGCGTGATCGGCGCCGCGACCACCGTCATTGGCAGCGTGCACAGGAAGAGGTAGAGGAGCTGAGCGGGCGGGGCCAGGCGTGGCCATTCGGGGAGCCGACCGAGGACGGGCCACCACGCGAGCAGCGCGGTGCCGAGGAGCGTCAGGTGCTCGAGGACGTGGACCGCCTCGTGACGGAGCGCCGCCTCGAAGAAGGCCGGGAGATGCCAGGCGACGAGCGCGGAGGTGGCCAGCAGAAGCGCCACGACCGGCCGCGTGAGGACGTGCCCCAGCCCCCGGACCCCTGGGACCGCCAGCACGGGCCGGAGGAGCCCCGCGGGCGTCCCGGCGAGCCAGAGCGGCGGCACCACCAGGATCAGGATGAGGTGCTGCCCCATGTGGGCGCTCAGGGCGACGTCCTCCGCCCACTTGGCCAGCGGCCCCAGGAGCGCCGCGGCGACGCCCAGCACGCCGCCCACGAAGAAGA
>CAZDYT010000808.1:0-2173 GCA_964509395.1 uncultured bacterium | reverse complement strand
CGGCGCGGCGCCCATCGACGCTCAGGCCGCCCCCACCGTCTCGAGCACCTCGTCGGGAATGTCGAAGTTCGCGTAGACGTGCTGGACGTCGTCCAGCTCGTCGAGCGCCTCCACCAGGCGCAGGACCTGCTGGGCCTCCTTGCCTTCGAGCCGGATCGTGCTCTGCGGGACGTAGGTGATCTCGGCCGACTGCATCGGGACGCCCTTGCCGTCGAGGACCCGCCGCACGGCCTCGAGGTCCGCGGGCGCGGTCGAGATCTCGAACACGCCGTCGGCGCGCCGCAGGTCCGCGGCGCCGGCTTCGAGCGCGAGCCCGAGCAGCTCGTCCTCGTCGACGCGCGCGGCGTCCACCTGGATGAGGCCTTTCCGCTCGAACATCCAGCTGACGGAGCCGACCTCGCCGAGATTGCCGCCGAACTTCGAGAACGCGTGGCGAATCGCCGGGGCCGTCCGGTTCTTGTTGTCGGTCAACACCTTCACCATGAGCGCTACCCCGCCGGGGCCGTAGCCCTCGTAGGTCACCTCTTCGTAGGTCTCGCCCGGCAGCTCGCCCGTCCCCTTCTGGATGGCGCGCTTCAACGTGTCGGCAGGCATGTTCACGGCCTTGGCTTCCTCGAGCGCCGCCTTGAGCCGCATGTTCCCCTTCGGGTCCCCGCCGCCGACCCGCGCCGCCGTCGTGACCTCGCGAATGAGCTTGGAGAAGAGCTTGCCGCGCTGCTGGTCGTTCTTCGCCTTCTTCCGCTTGATCTGAGCCCACTTCGAATGACCGGACACGTCGGTCACCTCCTTCCGTCCGCCCTCACCATGCCGCGTCGGTCGCGAGGCTCTCCCGGAGCCGCCGCACCCGCTCGAGCCGGGCCGCCTGCCGCTTCTCGGCCGCCTCCCGGCGCTGCTGCTCGACGGGCGTGGCCGGGGTCCACGGCGGCAGCGTGCCGGAGGCCGCCCGCAGCTTCACGAACGTCAGGTACGCCGTGCAGGTGTGGCGCACCTCGCCGGTGAGCGGCGCCTCGGCCAGCACCTTGAGGCCGATCTCCATCGAGCGCGTCCCGACGCGGTTCAAGGCGCCGCGCAGCGTCAGCATCTCGCCCACGCGGATCGGGGCGTAGAACTCGAGCGCATCCATCGACGCCGTCGCCAGCGGGGCCCGCGCGTACCGGACGGCGAGGATCGCCGCCGCCTCGTCCACGATCAGGAGCAGCTTCCCGGCGAACATCAGCGCCCCGTGCAGCGCGTCCTCGGGGAACACGAAGCGGCTCGCCTCGAACCGCCAGCGGAAGCCCGCCGTCTCGTCGCGCACCTCGCGGACCCGCTCCGCCCGCAGCGCCAGCCGAGCGCGGCGGGCCTCGCGCCGGGCCTGCGCGGCCTCCGTGACGGCGGTCTCGCGGGCGCCGGCGGGGGCGATCCGCGCCCCGACCGGCCGCGGGTGGCCGGCCTCGTCGATGGCCACGAACGCGAGATGCGACGACAGCGTCGCGTGCCGCTCCCCCGTCGCCGGCTGCTCCGAATACACGCGAACGCCCACCTCGAGGGAGGTCCGGCCGATCCACTCGACCCGCGCCCGGAGAATGGCGATCTCCCCGACGCGGACCGGGTGGAGGAAGTCGATGTCGTCCATCGCGCCGAGCGCGACCGGCCCGCGGGCGATGCGCGAGGCGGCGAGCGTCCCGGCCGTGG
This sequence comes from uncultured bacterium, assembly GCA_964509395.1. Classification (GTDB taxonomy): domain Bacteria; phylum Methylomirabilota; class Methylomirabilia; order Rokubacteriales; family DASRDR01; genus CAZDYT01. Next base: position 499 of record CAZDYT010000808.1, on the reverse strand, counting down.
CGATCCACTCCATCATCCGGCCGCCATAGATCTGCCCGGGCGTGCCCGCGTACTGAGGGAACACGTACTGGACCATCTCGGCGACGGTCTCGCCGACCGTGGGCACGCGCGACCCCCTTCGCGTGTCGGAGGACGCCATATTCTACCCGCGCCGCCGCGCGGAAGTAAAGGCGAAGGGGCGTCAGCGGCTCCCTCGGAGCCGCGGATCGAGCACGTCCCGCAGGCCGTCGCCCAGGAGGTTCACCCCGAGCACCGCCAGCATGAGGGCGAGGCCCGGAAAGACGGCGACCCACGGGGCGGTCGTGAGAAACGCCTGGCCCTCGGCCAGCATCGCCCCCCAGGACACCGTGGGGGGCTGGACCCCCAGGCCGAGGAACGAGAGTCCGGCCTCGGCGACGATGTTGCCGGCGACCCCGAGGGTCGCCGCGACGAGGAGCGGCGCCATGAGGTTCGGCAAGAGGTAGCGGCGGACGAGGACGGCGTCGCGGACCCCGAGCGC
>CAZDYT010000807.1:0-2175 GCA_964509395.1 uncultured bacterium | reverse complement strand
CGGGCCGCAGTTGAACACGAGATCCACGATCGAGAGGTTCGGCTCGAACGCCCCGAACCGTTGGGGATAGACGGGTCCGCGAAACGCCTGGACGCAGAGCCGGATCCCGGCGGCTTCGAAGCGGCCCGGGTCGAGATAGGCCGAGCCTCCGGCGCCGGAGAGGTAGGCGTCCGCCCCGAGGGCGCGGCAGATCGCGACCAGGCGGTCGGTTCCCCCCGTGCCGTCCTCGACGCCGAGCGTGGAGGCCAGGACCAGCTTCGTCGGAATGCCCAGGGTTTCGACCAGGTAGCGGAGCGTGGCCAGGGAGAGATCCGTGAGGGAGGTCCACTCCCGGGCGTAGAGCGCCTCGAAGAACGGCCGGTGGGCCGCGAAGAAGGGCGCGCCCTGGTAGTTGGAGGCCAGGGCCTGGAAGTGCTTGCGCGCCCACGGGGCGGTGGTGTTGATCCGCACCTCCGAGATCCGCTGGGGGAAGCGGTGGAGGACGGGGACCGTCAGCCACTGCCACCCCGATGCCGTCTTGATCCGGTTCCGGTTCTGCCACTCGTTCTTCTTGAACTGGACACAGTCGAGGAGGACGAAGCAGTCGACCTGGTCCATCTTGTCGAAGTAACCGAGCCAGGGCAGGTACTGCGGCTGGTGGACGGCGACCTTCATTCCGGTCTCCGGACGAAGATCGGGTTCGAGAGGAGCGGATGGGGCTTGGTGACCTCGATCCGGACGAACTCGCGCGCCCCCGCCGCCGGCGGCTCGAGCGTCAGCACGGTGTCCACGGGCGTGGTCATCTGAAGCTCGCTCGCCACCCGCCCCGTGCGGATCAGCCGCACCGCCACCGGCACGGCGCGCCCGTCGGTGGCGGACAGCCGGAGGCTCACCAGGAGCGGACGGGGCCCGGTCGCGCGGAGCTCCGCGCCCATCGGGACCCAGGTCCGCATGCCCTCCTGGCTGATCGAGAACTCGTCGAGACGGAGGTGGTAGTCAGGCCGCGGCGTCAGGGGATAGACCTGTCCGGCCCTGAGGGCCGCGAGGATGGCCTGGCGCGAGCGCTCGCGGGCCCACACCATGGTGACGACTTCGTCGAGGGGCTTCGGGGAACCGTGGTAGGCCACCTCACCGATCCCCCAGGCGGGCCGCGCGCGCCGCCCCTCGGCGTAGTCCCCGAGCAGCCGATCCCACTGCTGCCCGGGCTCCGTGACGGTCACGGTGTCGGGGTACATGGCGCCGAACCCCGTATAGCCCCCGCTCTCGAGGAGCACCTCGGGATGGGGCTCCGTCCGCACGGTGACCGTGCCGAGGGGTCCGACGGCGATCTCGTTGAAGTCCCGGGCCTCCGTCAACGACCAGAAGGTCATGCCACCCCGAGCTTCGGCGGCGTCGATGACGTCCTGGTAGGGTCGGATCCCGAGGTCACCCTCGTACGGGTTGAGCCGCGACGCCTCGGGGGACATGAGGGCGTCACCCAGGAGCAGGACCCCGACGCCCATCGACGTCCACCCGGGGAGGCGGTAGCGTTTTTGGACGGTGAGCCTCACGTAGGTCAGCCGGATGGTGCGGATCCTCTGCTTCGTCAAGAGGACGAACCCGCCGGCCATCGCGGTGACGGCCAGGCCGAGCCTGAGGAACGCCCCCGCGCCTCCGATGGCGCGCCGTCCGTTTCCGATGGCCGGGATGCGCCGGTAGTCCTCGACTCGGGGGAGCCCGACGACCAGGAGATTCCTCTGGGCGCCCCACATCGTGAGATCGTGCGTGAAGAGCGAGCCGGTCCAGTAGTAGTAGGGGACGACCTCCACGCCGGGCACGAGCACGACATCGGGGAAGCGCGCCTGGACCGCGTCGACGGCGCCGAGATACGCCTCGAGGCCCGCCTGAAGGACGGACGGCTTCTCCACGACTTTCCGGACGAGCCCTCGCAGCGGAAAGAGCCCATACTCGAACCGGAGCAGGAGATTGTCCGTCAGGATCAGGGCATCGATGCCCTTCCGCCGCGCCTCCTGGACGAGCTCCTCCAGCGACTTGTCGCCCGTCGAGAAGGTGGAGTGGACGTGAACGGCGGCCTTGAGCTGCAGCGGTCCCGCTTCCGCCGCCCCCGCGAGGGAACCGGCCAGCAGGAGGATCAAGAGTGGCGCCTTCACGGCCCCGTTCCGCCGCGCCCCAGCAGTTCCCGGTAGAGGGCCCCGA
>CAZDYT010000806.1:0-2175 GCA_964509395.1 uncultured bacterium | reverse complement strand
CGTGCTCGATCTTGAGGTCGTACGCGGTCACGGCCCCTCCGGACCCCCTGGCGGGGCGGGGCGGTTCACGGGAAGATGCCCTCAGCAGCCCGGGGCGTGGTGGATGCCGGCGGTCTTGAGCGCCAGGGCCTGGAGCTCCTCGGCCAGGTCGAGGGTCCGCTGGGAGGCGCGCCGCGCCGCCTCCTGCGCCTCGGGCGTCGTGGCGTAGCGGAGGAGGAGCCGGCGCCCGAGCTCGTGGTGATGCCGCTCGTCCGGCTCGATGGTCTCGCGATAGAGCCGCGCCGTCTCCTCGTCGCCCACCGACTCGCAGAACTCGATGAACTGGCGGTTCTTGACGATGGCGATCGCCTCCCGGGTGAACTGGCCGGCCGCCACCCGCTCCACTGTGGTCGTGAGCGTGTCCAGGTACTGGAAGAGCGGGCCGTACCCCTTCACCAGCGGGTTGAAGCTCCGGGCGTCGAATCCGAGCTCGGCGAGGCGCTCGGCGACGAGCCGGTAGTGCTTGGCCTCGTCGCCCACCTGGCGCGCGAGGGCGAGCTTGACGTCCAGCTCGTCCGTCGTGCCCATCCAGCGGGCCGCGCTCTCGCTCGCCTCGATCTCGTTCTTCAAAGCCACCTTCAGGAGGTTCACGACGTTCAGGTCCCCCTCGACCTCGGGCTTGAGGGTCGCCTCCGGCGTGAGCCGCCGAAGCAGCTCCTGGTTCTGCGCGTCGAGCTCCTTGACGAACGCCTCGCTGTCCATAGCCGCGACTCCTACTTCAGGCAGCGCCCGAAAAACGCGAGCGTCTTGGCCCAGGCATCGCGCGCCTCCTTCTCCCGGTAGCTCTCCCGATGGTCGTTGAAGAAGGCGTGCGGGGCGCCGTCGTAGACGTGGAACTCCACGGTCTTCCCGTGGCGCCGGCCCGCCGCCTCGAGATCCCGCGCGTCCTCCACCGGGATGCCCTGATCCGCGCCGGCGAAGATCCCCAGGAGCGGGCAGCGGAGATCCGCCGCATAGTCGATCGGGTGCTTCGGCTTGACGTCGGTCAGTTCCGGGTAACGCACCCGGCCGTAGAAGTCGGCGACCGCCTGGATCGGCTCGTGGCAGGCGAGGAGGAGCGCCCAGGCGCCACCCATGCAGAAGCCGATGGCGGCGATCCGGTCCGCCCGCACCTCGGGGCGGCGCCGCAGGTAGGCGCAGGCCGCCCGGAGGTCCGCGACGATCCGACGGTCCGGGATCGTGAAGGCAAACTTCCGGAGGATCTCGAGATCCTCGGACGGCGCGCCCCCTTCCCGCGAGTACATGTCGGGCGCCAGCGCGACGTACCCCTCCCGCGCGAACCGGTCCGCGACGTCCTTGATGTGCGGGGTCAGTCCCCAGATCTCCTGGATGACCACGACGGCAGGTCGCGGGCCCGCGTCCCCCGGTCGCGCGAGGTGGGCGTTCAGCCGATCGGGCCCGCTCTCGAAGCTCACCATGCTGCCCTGAATGGCCATGTGGCCTCCTCCGCTCCCTGGGGGCACGCCCTCGAGATACCCCCGGAGCAGATCGGGCAGCTCCGCCGTGAGGGTCTCGCGGGTCACCACCCGGTCGCACCGGTCGTGGAGCGCCCTGGTCGTCTTCCAGAGGGCGTGCGTCGTCCATCCGAGCACAGGCGCCGGCCGGCCCGCCGCTTCGACCGCGCGCAGCGCGCTGTCCAGGTCGAGCGCCTCGGCGGTCAAGTCCAGCATGATCAGCCCCGGCTGCTCCCGGATCCCGGCCTGAAACTCCTCGAGCGCTCGGGCCGTGCGGCACGGGTAGCCCAAACGCTTGGCCGTCTCCCCGATCCGGCTCGAGAAGAGGAGGTCCCGCACGAGCACCAGAATCGGCTTACGCACCGCCCCTCAGCTCTTGGCGCTCTCGCGCGCCCAGTAGCGCGTCCACTCGTGGAGATGCGACAACGTCGTCAGGTCACGCATGCGATCGAGGTAGACCTTGCCGTCGAGGTGGTCGGCCTCGTGTTGGAGCACCCGGGCGAAGAAATCCTTGGCGATCAACTCGATCCGCTCGCCCTTCCGCCCGTACGCTTCGAGGCGCACGGCCGTGTAGCGCGGCGTCATGCCGCGGAGGTCGGGGATCGAGAGGCACCCCTCCCAGTCAGGCGCCGTCTCTTCGCCCGCGGGGGTGAGGACGGGATTCACGATGACCATCAACGGG
>CAZDYT010000805.1:0-2181 GCA_964509395.1 uncultured bacterium | reverse complement strand
GCCGGGCTGCTGAGCCGGGTGGGCTCCCTCATCACGTTCCGCCTCGCCCGGGAGGCGTTCGGGGATGCCCGAGCCGGCCTCTTGGCGGTCGTGGGGCTCCAGCTGACGCCGCTGGTCTGGGCGGGGAGCCTCCTCATGACCATCGACGCGCCGTTCCTCACGCTCTGGACGCTGGCGTTGCTCCTGCTCTACCGCGGGATCGTCGGCGGCGGGCGGGGGGCGTGGCTCGCGGCCGGGGCCGCCGTGGGGCTGGGGCTTCTCGCAAAGTACACGATGCTGTTCGTGCTGCCCGGGCTCGCCCTCTACCTCCTGCGGGCGCCGGAGGCACGGCGGTGGCTCATGCGCCCGCCCCCCTACCTCGCCGCGGCCATCGCGCTCGCGCTGTTCGTACCCGTCCTGGTGTGGAACCTCCGGCACGGCTGGGTCTCCGCCCGGCACGTGGCGAGCCAGGGGCTCGGCGGCGGATTGACGTGGGTGGAGCCACTCGAGTTCGCCGGGTCGCAGGTCCTGGTCCTCACGCCGCTGGTCGCCGGGATCCTCGGCTGGGGCCTCTGGCATGGCCTTCGCGAAGGGCTCCTCCGCGGGCGCGAGCCGTACCGCTTCCTCACGGCGTTCGCCGCCCCCATCCTCGGCTTCTACCTGCTGCTGGCACTCCAGGGGAAGGTCCAGGCCAACTGGCCGGCCGCGGCCTACCCGCCGCTCGCGCTCGTGGCTGCCGGGGCGCTCCTAGCGCGGACCGGGCGGCTCGCGCCGGCCGACCGACGCCGGCAACGCGCGCTCCTCGGCGCCGCGGGGGGTCTCGCGCTCGCCGTGATCGGGCTCGGGCATGCGACGGACGTGCTGGGGATCCCGCCATGGCTCGACCCCACCACGCGGCTCAAGGGCTGGCACGAGCTCGGCGCCGCGGTCACGACGCTCCGCCGGGCCATGCCAGCTCCGGAGCGCACCTTCCTGGTGTCCGACCGATACCAGATCACGAGCGAGCTGGCGTTCTATGTGGAGGGTCGACCGCGCACGTATAATGTCAACCTGGGCCGGCGGCTCAACCAGTACGACTTCTGGGAAGGGCCCGATTCCCGCCTGGCGTGGGATGCCATCTACGTCCGCGAAGGCGTCGGTGAGCTGGACGAGCGGGTGGTCCGCGCGTTCGAGCGCACCGAGGGGCCGGTCGTGGTAGAGGTGCGGCGCCGGGATCGTCCGGTCCGGATGTTTGTCCTGTATCGGGGGTACGGGTTCCGAGGCATGCCGCCGCCCCCGGGAGCGCCGTCTTACTGACTTCGGAGGGGGGCGTTGCCCTGCGCGACGGCCCTCTTGGCAACGCCAAGCCCTTCGGATTCTTCATCTCGGCCATCTCGGCCGGGGCGTGCTCGGCCTCCGGCCCCGCGGCCTTCGGCTGCGGGGAGCCGCCGCCAGGGATGAGCTGCAGCGAGCGAGCAGGTTCGGTGACGCATTCGTCGCAGGTGCGCACTCAGCCGACACCCGGCGCGGGGTCCTTGCTGTCGCTGGTGATCCCGGCTTACGACGAGGAGCCCAACGTTGAGGCGTGCTACCGCGAGCTGGTGGCCGTCCTTGGGGACCTGGGGCGACCCTTCGAGGTCATCTTCGTGGACGACGGCTCGACGGACGGCACCTTCGCCGTGTTGAGCCGGCTGGCCGCGACGGACGGGCGCGTGCGGGCGATCCGGTTCCGGCGGAACGCGGGGCAGACGGCCGCGTTGGCGGCTGGCTTTCGCGCCGCCCGCGGCGAGATCGTGGTGACCATGGACGCCGACCTTCAGAACGACCCGCGGGACATCCCGAAGCTCCTGGCCGCCCTGCCTGGCTGCGACGCCGTCTGCGGGTGGCGGGTGGACCGGCAGGACCCGTGGACGAAGCGGGTGGGCTCTCGGGTGGCCAACGCCGTCCGCCGGTACTTCACCCGGGACGGCGTGCACGACACGGGGTGCATGCTGAAAGCCTTTCGGCGGGAAGCGCTCGTCCAGCTCCCCCTCCATCGCGGCATGCACCGGTTCCTGCCCGCGCTCCTCCGCATGGAAGGCTACCGCCTGGTGGAGGTACCGGTGCGGCATCGCCCGCGGCGCGCCGGGCGCTCCAAGTACGGCAACTGGAGTCGGCTCTGGGCAGGGCTCGCCGACCTGTGGGCGGTGCGGTGGATGGCCCGGCGCCGGCTCGACTACGAGG
>CAZDYT010000804.1:0-2182 GCA_964509395.1 uncultured bacterium | reverse complement strand
GAACGGGTACTTCTACACTGACTCCCCGCCGCCGGCGATCTTCGGGATCGCGCCCGATAAACTCGACCGCGGACCGTCCGCCGCCATCGAGCTCCCCGGGTCGAACTTCCCGAACCCGGCCTTCGCCGACGTCGGCCCCGTGCTCGAGCGGGGGATGAAGATGGCCCTCGAAGAGCACGGCATGGTGATCGCCGGCCGCGTGATCAGGTACGTGAGCCGGGATTCGGAGACCAGGGCGGACGTCGCCTCGCGGCGAGCCGAGGAAGCGATCGAGACCGAAGGAGTCCAGTACGTCATCGGCCCCTGGTCCTCGGGCGTCGCCCTGGCGGTCTCGGAGGTCGCCAAGCGGCGCAAAGTGCTCCACTACTTCTCGGGGGGCACGGAGGACCTTACCGGAAAGCATTGCCACCGCTACTCCTTCCAGTGGGCGGCAAGCCCGTACACCGCGGCGAGAACCGTCATGGACAACTTCGTCAAGGCCAACCCCAAGGGCAGGCGCTGGTACCTCCTCGTGGCCGACTACGCATTCGCGCGGTCCGTGGAGAAGTACCTCAGGCTCCTGGCCCGGTCCCACGGGGTCGAGATCGTCGGCGCCGATCGCCACCCGCTCGGCGAGCGCAGGTTCTCGCCCCACGTGAACCGGGCCGCCGAGGCGAAGCCCGACGTGATCTGCATGGTGAACTCCGGCCTCGACACGGTCCAGGCGGCCCGCGAGATCTTCAAGTTCGGCCTCACCCCGAAGCTCCCGCTCATCCTGACCTGGTCGTCGGGGCTCGAGGAGCTCATCCAGCTCACCCCCGAGATCCGCGAGAACATGTGGGTCGGCTCGAACTTCTACTACACGGCGGATACGCCGGTGGCGAAGGAGTTCACCCGGAAATACAAGGAGAAATACAGGAACCCGCCCGGCTATGTCCCAGCCGCTGCCTACGACATGACGCGGCTCACGATGCGCGCCATGGAGAAGGCGAATTCGACCGAGGTTCCCGACGTGATCAAGACGTTGGAGGGGATCGAAGTCAACGACCTCCTCGGCAAGATGCGGGTCGACCCGCGGACCCACCAGACCCTGCGGCCGTACTTCTTCATGCGCTGCAAGAGCAAGGCCCAGATGAAAGACCCGATGGACGTCGCCGAGATCGTCGCCACGGGCGACACGCCGCTGCCGCGCGAGCTGAGCGCGTGCAAGGACATCGGGAGCCTGTAGGCGAGAGCAGAAGAGCAGAAGGCCCCGGCGAGCCTCTGTGAGCGATCCCCGGGGAAGGTCGGGCCCGAGCCGTCCGCCCCATGGCCTTCCCGGGGGGTCCGGCGGTGCTCCGGGCCCACGCCCGGACCCGACGGCCCGGCCCTCCAAAAGCGCGGGCTGCTCTCCGCGCGCGGGTTGCGCGTCTCGCGCCAATCTGCTACGGTCTGCCTGAGTCAGACGACCTTAGCGGCGCAAGGAGGCGCACGTGGACCAAGTCACCATCCAGACCCGGGCCAACGGTCCGTATCTCGTCAAGGGGCCGCTCCGTCTCGTCGATGCCGACGGCAACGAGTTCCGTGTCGAGCGAGACCCGGTCGCCCTCTGCCGCTGCGGCGGCTCGAAGACGAAGCCGTTCTGTGACGGAACCCACGCGAAGGTCGGTTTCCAGGCGGCCGAGAAGGCCGTCCGGGAGGCAGACCGAGCCTCCTGACGGTGGCCCCGCCCGGCCGCTTCGGAGGCGGGGCGCCCCCCTCCGAAGAGCCCCCTAGCTTAGCTATAGCTAGCCCGATCCATGCGCGAAATACACGCGAGCCCTGGGAAGGCCGCGCGGGTGACGCGGCGGGCGAGGCGCCCCACGGCGCGGAGCGCACCGCGACACGCCGCTGGAGTTCCCCTGCTTGCTGACATGGGTTGCCAACCTCGTGCGCGTGCGGGAGCGAGCACCGTGGGGCTGTTCGCCGCGGCAGGCCCCGCGCGGCCGGGAGGCTGGCCTGCATGGTCGCGAATAATGCGGACTAGGAGCCTGTCGGAGAACCCGCGCTCCTCGGGGGAGGTCCGGAAGGGGGGCGGAGCCCTCCTCCGGGTTGACCTAGGGTCCTTGAAGCGCCAAACCTGTGGTCAATGGGTCAAGTTTCATCGCCCAATCGCCTCGGGCCGTGGCCGAGACCCGAGCAGCCCCAGGACGCAGGGAGGAGGCGGGCCGAGGCGTATGCCGCA
>CAZDYT010000803.1:0-2182 GCA_964509395.1 uncultured bacterium | reverse complement strand
CGTCGCGCGCTTCGGCGTCATTCAGGGGAGGGGACAGGGCTGGGGCCTGCACAGTCCTTGTGCATCGTGGCCGGGGAGACCCGCCGGAACTCGGCGGAAAGATGCTTGTTCCGTGCGAGGTTAGACTCGGGTGCACGGTAAACTGTGCAACTTGCACAGTGCACTGTGCAGCCGGTCGGGCCCCGGTTACGTCAGTGCCCTACGGCTTCAGATTCGGCCCAGGCGCGCACCTCATCGTGGAGCCAGGGGAGGACGTCGTCCTCGCCTGGATCCGGGTCCTCAACCCCTCACGGCCCTCGCTGCGGGGCATCGCGCGGCGACTTGCGGCCGAGGGAATCCTGGCGCGCAACGGGCGGCCGTTCGCGCCTCAGACCCTTAGCCGACTGCTGCCGGGTAGAATGTACGGGGCGAACGCCGAGGGCGAAGAGTGGAAGAGCTGGGCCCAGTCAGCGAAGGCGAAGTTGTCCTAGTAGGCGTCGGGCCCGGTGCTGACGGCGGCCCACCGCTGGCCGTCGGATTGGCAGGGGAGCGCCCGAGCCCCCAGCCGCTTCGCACCGGGCCGGATGGCCTCAGGTCAGGAGTCGGCAACTTTCCGGCAAGCGGCCTCCGCGGTCCACACTCGGCGTGGGGAGAGAGGGGTCATGGGATAGAGAATCCCGGGCGCGCGCCGCGCCGTTGCAGCCATGTCGGGCGTATGATGGCGGCATGACGACTGAGCGCAGCAGACCGAGCGCGGCCGAGGCTCACCCGGACGTCTTCGACCAGACCTCGACGATCATCGACCGCTTTCACCTCTGGATCGACCGTGACATCCCGAATGACGGGACCGCTCTGGGGGTCGTGAAGGCCGCGATCCTGGTGCGAGCCTTCAACCAGTACCGCTCCATCAACAACCTCCTGCGGGACAACCACTGGGAAGACGGGCTCATCCTTGTCCGCTCCCTCTTCGAACTGCTGCTTCACACCGAGGAGCTGCTCCGCGCGAGGGACCCCGAAGGCGCGGCCGCGCGGTTCTTCGCCTTCTCGCAGCTCCAGCGGTACCTCGAGTGGAAGGAGCTGGAGCTGTATCAGGTGGCGACCAGGCGCGCGGGTCGGGAGACCGAAGAGCGCGTCGCCCGGGCCGACGCGGAAGCTCGGCGGGTCTACGGCCAGTTCTGGTTCATCGACAAAAAGGGCAAAGGCCGGTGGCGTGAGAGCTGGTGCAACAAGAAGGTCGCGGACCTTGTTGCGTTGAGCAGCAACCCGATCCGGCCGCACCAGCACCGGCTGCTGTACGGGCGCGGCTCGTCCTTTACCCATAGCAGCCCGGTGGCCGTGTTTGCGACGATGCACCACATGGATGAGCCGAACGACCTGGCAAAGCTGACTGGGCGCGTTGACGCCCTTGAGGAGCGAGAGCTGCGCCTCGTAGGCTCGATGGCGTCAGTCTTCTTGCTCGAACTCGCCGCCCTGATCGGCGACCGCCTGCCCGATTTCGATCCGCTCTGGCTCGCGAACGAGGGCACTCGGCTCATCAGTCGGATTCTGCGAGTGCCGGTGTTCTTGCCGACGATCCGGCGAGAGGATGACCCGGCTCGGCAGGACCTGGCTGATGACTTGCCGACTTCTATCGGGGGCTAAGGCAGTGACAGAGAATAAGTAAACGAAATCACTGCTGTCCATCTATGAGAACGGCCCGTCTGTCAAGTCGATTGTTGGCGCAACCCTCCCGTCTCTTCAGCCTTCGTCGCCAGCGGGCAGATCCCGCCCGCGCAAGCTCGACGGCTGGCTCACGATCGCCGAAGTCCTCCGTCAGCGCCACGGGACGGTCGCATGACGCATCGCGCATTGGCTCTAGGATCGCGTCTGAGGAGCCGACCCATATCTGGGTATCCCCCAAATCGGCTCTGTCCGCCCGATCCCGACCCGCGCCCTCCGCGACACAGCCGCGCCTCAGGACGTCTCCGGGACTCTGGCGCCAGTTATCGGTGCATGGCGGCGCCCGCGTGGGTGCGCAGCCGACTCATCCGGTCCGTGAAGCATGAGTCCACCATCCATCTATTCGCGCACGCGCAGCGGCGCATGATGTCGTGTTCGATCGTCGACGATCCGGGGATCGTCGAGGGTGGGCGTCCCAATCAAATTGTCGGTCCCAACCGCGACCATGGACAGCTCGGGAACGCCCGCACTGGACCTCGTGCCT
>CAZDYT010000802.1:0-2185 GCA_964509395.1 uncultured bacterium | reverse complement strand
CGACGGGCCGGCCCGGCGCGAGAGCCTGGAGGCCGACGATCGAGACGCGGTCATTCTGCTCGAACCGGTCGTAGTCCTCGGGGTCCGCGAACGTGAGCGCCAGGATTCCCTGCTTCTTCAGGTTGGTCTCGTGGATCCGCGCGAAGCTCTTGACGAGAACCGCCTGCGCACCGAGGTACCGCGGCGACATCGCCGCCTGCTCGCGGCTCGAGCCCTCGCCGTAGTTCTCGTCCCCGACGACGACCCAGCCGACGCCTCGGGCCTTCCAGTCCCGCGCGACCTTCGCGAGGGCGACGCCCGTCTCCCCGCTCAGCCCGTTGACGCCCTTGCCCGTCTCCCCCGTGAAGGCGTTGACGGCGCCGAGGAACATGTTGTCGCTGATCCGGTCGAGGTGCCCGCGGTAGCGGAGCCAGGCGCCGGCCGGCGAGATGTGGTCGGTCGTCGTCTTGCCCCTGGTCTTGACCAGGATGGGCAGGCGCTCGAAGTCTTTCCCATCCCAGCGCGGGAACGGCCGGAGGAGCTGGAGCCGCTCGCTTTGCGGCGAGATCGCCACCTCGACCGCGTCGCCGTCCGCGGCGGGCGCCTCGTAGCCTTCCGCGCCGCGCGCGAAGCCGTCCCGCGGCAGCTCCTCGCCCTCGGGCGGGGTGAACCGGAACGGCCGTCCGTCGGGGCCCGGGAGGGTCCCGTGGACCGGGTCGAACTCGAGCGTGCCGGCGAAGGCGAGCGCCGTCACGATCTCGGGGCTCGTCAGGAAGGAGAGCGTCGCGGCGCTCCCGTCGTTGCGCCCCGGGAAGTTCCGGTTGAAGGAGGAGACGATGGTGTTGGTCTCCTCGCGGCGGACGTCCGAGCGCTTCCACTGCCCGATGCACGGGCCGCAGGCGTTCGCGAGGACCGTGCCGCCCATCCGCTCGAACGTCGCCATGATCCCGTCGCGCTTGATCGTCTGGTAGATCCGGTCCGAGCCCGGCGTGACGAGGAACGGGGTCTTCGCGCGGAGCCCTGCCTTGATCCCCTGCATCGCGACGTGGGCGGCGCGCCGCATGTCCTCGTACGACGAGTTGGTGCACGACCCGATCAGCGCCGCCTTGATCTCGGCCGGCCAGCCGCTCGCCCGCACCTCTTCGGCGAGCCGGGGAACCGGCCGAGCGCGGTCCGGTGAGTGCGGCCCGACGATGTGAGGCTCGAGCGTCGAGAGGTCGATCTCCACCAGCTCGTCGTAGACCCGCCGCGGATCGTCGAGGACCTCGGGGTCCTGGACCAGGTGCTCGCGGAACTCCTCCGCCAGCGCGGCGATGTCGGCGCGGTCGGTGGCCCGGAGGTAGGCCGCCATCCGATGATCGAAGGGGAAGATCGAGGTGGTCGCCCCCAGCTCGGCCCCCATGTTGCAGATGGTGCCCTTCCCGGTCGCGCTGATCGACTCGGCGCCGGGACCGAAGTACTCGATGATCTTGTTCGTCCCGCCCTTGGTCGTGACGAGGCCGCACAGGTCCGTGCTCACGTCCTTCGGCGCGCTCCACCCCGCCAGCTTCCCCGTCAGGTGGACGCCGACGAGCTTCGGGTGAAGGACCTCCCACGGGAGCCCCGCCATCACCTCGCCGCAGTCGGCGCCGCCGACGCCGATCGCCAGCATCCCGAGCCCGCCGCCGTTCGGCGTGTGGGAGTCGGCGCCGATCATGAGCCCGCCGGGGAACGCGTAGTTCTCGAGGACGACCTGGTGGATGATGCCGGAGCCGGGCTTCCAGAAGCCGATCCCGTACTTCTTCGACGCCGAGCGGAGGAAGTTGTAAACTTCCTCGTTCTCCTTGATCGCGCGGGCGAGGTCGTCGGCGCTGCCGCTCTCGGCGCGAATCAGGTGGTCGCAGTGAATCGTCGAGGGTGCCGCCACGCGCTTGCGCCCCGAGTGCATGAACTGCAAGAGCGCCATCTGCCCGGTGACATCCTGCATCGAGACGCGATCCACGGAGAGTCGCAGAATGGCCTTGCCGCGCTCCCACGTCTGACGCTCGAAGTCCCAGCAGTGGGAGACGAGAATCTTCTCGGTGAGAGTCAGCGGGCGACCGAACTTTCTGCGAGCGTGGGCGACACGGTCGGGCGTGGAAGCGTACAGGGCTTTCATCTGCTGGGCGGACATCGCTGCCTCCCCCTCATTCTCTTCGTAGGCAGACGTTCGTCTCCCTCAGTCTGC
>CAZDYT010000801.1:0-2189 GCA_964509395.1 uncultured bacterium | reverse complement strand
GAGGCGCCCGGCGGCGCACGGGCGTTCGGAGAAGCGCTCGGCGGCCTCCGCGGCGGCATACAGGCCGGCCAGGAGCACCGGGACGGGGTGCCAGGAATGACCCTTCAGCACCGCGGGGCTCGCGTGGTCGCCGGTGACCACGAGGACGTCCGGCCGGAGCGCCTCGATCGCCGGCATCTCGGCGTCGAGCCGCTCGAGCGCGGCCACCTTGCCCGGGAAGTCGCCGTCCTCGCCTGCCTTGTCCGTGTCCTTGTAGTGCAGGAAGAAGAAGTCGTAGGCGTCCCAGTGGGCGGCGAGCGTCCCCACCTCTTCGGGGAAGCTCGCGCCCGTCTTGAGCACGTCCATGCCGACGAGGCGCGCCAGGCCCCGGTACATCGGGTACGCCGCGATGGCCGCCGCGTGGAGCCCGAAGACCTCGGGGAAACGCGGCAGCGCCGGGAGCCGGTCGAAGCCCCGCAGCAGGATCATGTTGGCCGGCGTCGCGCTCGCGAGGAGGCGGGTCGCCTGGGCGACGAACTGGTTGACCCGCTCGGCGGTCGCCGCGGCGTCGGACCCGAGGGGCGCGACCGGCAGGGGCGGCCGCCCGAGGGCCTGCGGGTCCGTCTCCGAGAGCCGGCCGGAGAGCCCGGCGCCGCGCAGGACGAGGACGAACCGGTGCTCCTTCACCGGTTCGACGAAGACCTCGACCGCGGGGAGGCGAATCCGGCGGAGCCGGCCCACAAGCTCGACGCACTGGCTGGTCGGGATGCGGCCCGCGCGGCGGTCGGTGATCCGCCCCTCGGCGTCCACCGTGCAGAAGTTCCCTCGGGCCGCCACGTCGCCGGGGCGCAGATCGAACTCGATCCCGAGGGCCTCGAGGACGCCGCGCCCCACCTGGTAGCGGAGGGGATCGTACCCGAAGAGGCCGAGGTGGCCTGGCCCGCTGCCGGGCGTGATCCCGGGCGCGACGTGGCGGATCAAGCCGCACGCCGCCCGACGCGCGAGCGCGTCGAGGTGCGGCAGCCGCGCCGTCTCCAGCTCGGAGCGGCCGGTCTCCGGATGAGGGAACCCGCCGAGGCCGTCCGCCGAGAGCAGGACGATCTTGGTCGTCGCGGGCATCGCGAGGCTCCGGATCAGGTCGAGATCCATGGGGCGATGATGTTCTCCCTCTCGGCCGGCGCGTCTCGCGCCTCCGGCGCTCGATCCGCGGCGGCCTCTGGCAGCGTCCCGCCCGGGGCAAGGCCCTCCTCCCCGACCCACTCGGCGATGTGGACGCGCAGCTCGGCGAGGTAGCGGAACTCGGCATCGAACTCGTAGGCGACGATCCGCTGCTCCTCCGCATCGTAGAAGCGCACGGCGAAGTGGCCCGGGCCCAGCTGGAAACCGTCGATCGTCCGGCAGTCCTCGAAGGCGAGGCCGAGCCGCCCCATCAGCTCGGGCAGGGTGTAGCGCGTCCCGGCGATGGCGAGGCGTCGCGTGCCGCTCCCCGGTGGGCCGAATCGGGATTCCATGCGCAGGCGTGCGGCCCGACGGGGCTCGCCCTCCGGCGGCTCAGGAGGCATCGGCGCGCGGGCGTCGTTCATCGGGCCTCTCGCATCGGATTGCGGGCGCTCCGGCCTCCGCGCCTTCGCTCCGTCGTCCGGCCACGGCCCGAGTCTAACACGCCCGGCCCGATCTTTGCGGGTGACCCCGTTGAACCCGCCGAAGACTCTTTGCTATAGTGGCGCCGCATTCTCTGTCGGCCGGTCGGACGCGAACGGGAGATTGTCTCCGAGGAAGGCCCGGGCATCACGGGCCGATCTCTGTCGGGTGTCGGCCTCCCCGGGGGTCGCACCCCGGTTTCGCAGGAGGAGCCCACATGGCCGTAGGGAGCGACGTCAACCGGTCCCCCGGCGCCGAGCGCCGCCCGCCACCGTGGCCCGCGTCGCCGGTACCGACCGCGGACGAGGTCTACGCGAACCTCGCCGAACAGGCCAAGAACTACCCCACCTTCCTCGAGTCGATCGTTCACCCGAAGGACGCCTTCAAGAAGCCGGAGGCGCTCAGCCGGATCCGGGCCCTCGATTGCTCGACCGGCATGGCCATCGGCCACTGGGCCTCCTCGATGCTCGCCGAGCTCGGCGCCGAGGTCATTCAGGTGGAGCCGCCGGGCGGCGATCCGCTCCGCCAGCTCACCCCGTTCGGGCGCAAGGAGTACATGGTCAAGGACA
>CAZDYT010000800.1:1709-2191 GCA_964509395.1 uncultured bacterium | reverse complement strand
GGAGGAGATGGGCTCCCGAAACGGCGGCGTCTACGAGGACGAGAACGACCCGGGGCTCGTATCGACCATGTCGGAGTGGGACGACCACGACCAGATGCATGCGGCATCCGAGAAGTACGGCGACCAGTTCAACGAGGAAGCCGGAACTGCCGGCCTGGACTGGACGACCCACATCTGGCACGAGAAAGGCGGAGCCTAACCCGGCGCGCTCCGGACAGCCCGGCCTGGCGACCGGGTCCCGTGAGTTCCCGCTCGGGTCCCGTTGCACGCGTCCCCCATGCGGTCGATCCTTGAGCCCGCCCTAAGCGCTCGTCGCTTCGGCGGCATCTCACACGGCATGCAGGCTCCTCGCAGGCGGGCTTACGGCCTTGATGCGGCGCTTGAGGTAGCCGAGCGCGTTCCGCCTCCGGGGTAGGCGCATCGTGGTCATCCATGGCGGGCAGGGCCGCGAGTCCCGATGAGGGCCGTATCGAGGGCTCGCT
>CAZDYT010000800.1:0-1699 GCA_964509395.1 uncultured bacterium | reverse complement strand
ATCCTTGAGCCCGCCCTAAGCGCTCGTCGCTTCGGCGGCATCTCACACGGCATGGATCGCTCGGGAGGTATCAGGCCGCAGCCCGGCTGGCGTGCCCGGTCGCCGTCGCCTCAACGACGTCTATCTGCTGCGTTCTCCTCGATCCGCGTCTTGACGATCTTCTTCACGAGAGCGAGGTTGTCCCCCCTCCCGTTGAAATTGAAGTGGCGGTCCTCCGCCCCGTGATAGACACGGGGCTGAGTGAAAGGAGGCCCGCCGTGGCCAAAGTACAACGCATCCCGCTCGGACGAAAGCCCGGGCAGCGACGAGTCGAGCTGCCTGAGGAGGTCCAGGTCTCCCTCGCCGAGCTCGCCGATCGCACCAAGCAGGGGCTCCTCGCCTTCGCGGTGGGGGTGGGCCTGGAGGTGTTCCACACTCTGCTGGCCGAGGACGTCGCGCAGGTCGTGGGACCCAAGGGCAAGCACCTTCCCGAACGCAGCGCCTACCGGCACTCCACCGAGCGGTCCTCCATCGTCCTCGGCGGACGGCGGGTCGGGGTGGACAAGCCCAGGGTCCGCACCCTGGCCGGCGAGGAGATCACCCTGCCCACCTGGGCCGCCTTCTCCGGCGAGGAGCTCCTGTCCGAGATGGCCACCGAGCGGATGCTCACGGGGCTGTCGGCCCGCCGCTACCAGGTGGGCCTGGAGCCGGTCGGCGACGTGGAAGCATCGGGGACCTCCAAGTCCGCGGTGTCCCGCCGGTTCGTGGAGCGCACCCGCACGGCGCTCGGCGAGCTGATGGCCCGCGACCTGTCCGAGCTGAAGCTGTGCGCGATCTTCGGCGACGGCCTCTCCCTCGCAGAGCACACCATCGTGGGCGCCGTGGGCATCGACCACGACGGAAACAAGCACGTCCTGGGCCTGAAGGAGGGCTCCACCGAGAACGCGACGGTGTGCACGGGGCTGCTCACGGACCTGGTCGAGCGGGGACTCGATGTCTCGGGCGGGATCCTGCTGGTGCTGGACGGAGGCA
Source organism: uncultured bacterium (assembly GCA_964509395.1). Lineage (GTDB taxonomy): Bacteria > Methylomirabilota > Methylomirabilia > Rokubacteriales > DASRDR01 > CAZDYT01. The sequence continues at coordinate 688 of CAZDYT010000800.1, read as the reverse complement.
AGGGATGGCGAAAGGCCGTCCGCGACTGCTTCGGGGACCTCGCCCTCGTTCACAGATGCCGGCTCCACAAGGAACGCAACGTCATCGGGTACCTCCCCGATCACCTGCACGCCGAGGTCCGCCGGCGCCTCCGGCGGGCCTGGGGGAAGCAGGACCATCAGCAGGCCCTGGGCGCCCTGGAGGCCGTGGCCCGCTGGCTCGAGGGGCTGGGACATCGAAGCGCCGCGGAAAGCGTCCGGGAGGGGATGGCGGAGACGCTCACGATCAACCGCCTGGGCGTGCCGCCGAAGCTGCAGGTGTCGCTGTTCTCCACCAACATCGTGGAGTCGGCCTTCTCCGTCGGGCGGACCGTGATGGGCAACGTCAAGCGGTGGCGGCCCAGGAGCAAGACCCGGATGATCGAGCGCTGGTGCGCCGCCGGGCTGCTCGTGGCCGAACGCCAGTTCCGTCGGGTGAAGGGCTACAAAGAGATCCCGTTCCTCGTCGCTGCGCTGAAAGCTCACGCGGAGAAGGTGTCGGAGGCAAGCGCTAAGGTTGCGTAGTCAGGTCGATGGACCGCCGCGGAAGTTCAACGACGGGCGGGACAACCTCACCTGGAGGCCGGGGTCATGGCAGACGGCGTGGTGACGGACACCGAGGAAGGGACCCCGCAGGGGTCGCCCCTGTCGCCCCTTCTCGCCAACATCAT
>CAZDYT010000799.1:0-2194 GCA_964509395.1 uncultured bacterium | reverse complement strand
TCAGCGGAAAATACATGACGTTCGATCTCGGATTGTAGGCGCCTTGCGGCCAGTCCCGGCCGCCGTTATAGGTCGGGCACACGTGATACGTCTTGCCGACCTCCTTGAGCACGACGTCCTCGTTCACCGTGACGAGCCCCTTCGGGTCGATCGTCGCCACGAGGTTCTGCTCGGTCGTCGGCCTGGCCCACAGGAACTCCCCGCTCGCGGCATCGAAGCTCCAGGCGATGCCGGTCTTGCACGGGATGCCGGTCAGCGTCTTGCGCGGTCCTCGCCGCGCGTTCGGATTGACCGACAGCATGCCGGCCGGGTCGGGATTGACCGGCGTATTGATGATCATCATTTCGAAGGTGCATTCCTGATCCCAGTTGTCGCGCGGCAGGACCTGATGCTTCCAGACCACCTGGCCGGTCCGGGGCCGCACTGCGAAGCGCGTGTTCGTGCCGGCCATGGTTGCACCCGGCATCCGGCGCTGAGCCTCCGAGGCGGGGCCGACGCCGGTCGATCCGTAATAGACGAGATCGAGCTCGGGATCGTAGGTGAGCTGACCCCAGGCTCCGGTCATCCAGCGGGTCTCGAACAGCGAGCCGGCCCAGGTTTCGTCCCCCGGCTCGCCCGGGCGGGGAATCATCTGATTGCGCCAGAGCTCCTTGCCGGTCTTGATGTCGTGGCCGGTGACGTAGCAGCCATGGGGAGCCACCTGGCACGTGCTGCCTGCGACGACCACGCCGTTGGCGACGATCGGGCCGCTCGAGTTGCTGACGTAGAAGTCGCCGCCGCGATCGTTCTGCCAGGCGACGTTGCCGGTGCGCGCCTCCAGTGCGACGACGACATTGTCCCAGGTCACCGTATAGACATGGTCGCCGTAGAGCGCGATGCTGCGCTTGCGTTGCCCGAGATCGTTGCGGAACGAAGTGGCCGCGGGCAGCGAGTGCTTATACGACCAGATGAGGTCGCCGCTGGCGGCATCGATCGCCTGGATCACGTCGCCGGGATGACCCAGATACATCACACCGTTGTAGATGAGAGGCGTGGCCTGGTTGATGCCGGGCTCCATGGCGCGGGACCAGACGAGCTGCAGGTTCCTGACGTTGGTCTTGTTGATCTGGTCGAGCGGGCTGTAACCCCAAGCCTGATGGTTGCCGCGATGGATCAGCCAATCCTCCGGCTTGGGGGCCCGCATCATCTGGTCGGTTACCGTAACGAAGTTCGGCACGGTGCGCGCCGTGCGCGTCGGCGTGGGCGGCTGCTGGGCACGCCCCGTCCAGCTGAAGGCGCAAAGCAGGGCGACACTCAGAAGCGATCCGTTGATCGGGCGTCTCATCGCACCCTCCCGTGGTTTCAAAAAGAGGTCCTGTTGACAAGGAGATTCTCATTGAAGCCGGGATGTGTTTCAAGGACCGAGATCCTGACCCTGCGCTTGACCAAACAGGCGCGTGCGGCCAGGACGTCAAGGAGCGATCTCGTTGCACGATACGTCATCGAAAAGAGCACGCGTGACGGCATCGTTTACCTGCCGACGACACCGTGAGCACCGGCCGATGTCGACGAGGCACAAGAGGTGATCGCATATGATAGGCCTCGAACGTCGAGGTCCACGTATGGTCTTCAGCACAAGACTTCTGTCGACGAGACATGAGGTAGAAGACGAACGGGCTGCCCTGGACGTCTTACACGAGAAAGGGTGGACGGACGGTCTGCCTGTGGTCCCCCCCACTCCAGAGCGGGTGCTGGCGTGTCTGGAAGCCGCGGCCCTGGCACCGGATCAGGTGGTCGGCATCGATCCGATCCTGTCGGGCGGGCGCCCCGGGTACTTGTGCGGGAGGGACGGCTGGCCCGACCAAGTGCACTGGAGCAAGGAGGGGCACGTGGGCGTCGGCGGGAGGCTCTTGGCCGAGGTGTTCTCGGACTGCGAATAGCGCGGGGCTCCGGGGCCCCGCGCGCCCTGAATACGAGCGGGAATATCGCCGCCGAGCGCCCGGTTGTGACCTGCAGAGGGCCGCTGAGGTGCCCTACAGCCCCAAAAAAGCCAAGCGAACTCCACTCTGATACCAGCAAGTGCGGTCGCGCGCGCACGGAAGCGCGCGGCCCGGAGCGGGCGCGTGCGGACCACACCGCAGCCGCCCGGCATTGCGGCCCTCGCCCAACCCGAGGGCCACCCATGGACCCACCGTCGAGGGTTGCTTCAGCACAA
>CAZDYT010000798.1:0-2199 GCA_964509395.1 uncultured bacterium | reverse complement strand
GGCGCTGGGTGGCGGGCGGGTGGCCGCCCGCGATGCCGGCGCGCTGCCGGTGGCCATCGTTCAGGGAAACATCGAGCAGGGGATCAAGTGGGACAAGGCCTACCAACGGCAGACGCTCGAGATCTACGCCGAGCTCACCCGCGGCGGGGCCCCCGGCGCCCGCCTGGTCATCTGGCCCGAGGCGGCGGTCCCGGGTTACGTGCGCTACGAGCCCTGGGTTCTCGGCTGGTTGACCGGGCTCGCGGAGGAGATCCACACGCCGCTCATCGTGGGCGCGCCCGACGCGCGGCCCGAAGGGCAGGGGACGCGCTTCCTCAACAGCGCGTTTCTCGTTAGTGGCCGCGGCGTTACGACCCGCTATGATAAAATGCATCTCGTCCCCTTCGGGGAATATGTGCCCCTGAAGCGGTTACTGTTCTTCGTCGAAGCGATCGCGGCCGACATCGGGGACTTCACGGCCGGCCGCCAGCGGGTGATCTTCCCCCTCGAGGGGGCGCCGTTCGGGACGGTCATCTGCTACGAGGTGATCTTCCCGGACCTCGTCCGGCAGTTCGTCAGGGGGGGCGCGAGCTTCATGGTGAACATCACGAACGACGCGTGGTTTGGCGACTCCAGCGGGCCGCTTCAGCATCTGGCCATGGTGCCGTTGCGCGCGGTCGAGAACGGCATCGCCATCGCGCGCGCGGCGAACACGGGGGTTTCGGCGCTCGTGGCCCCATCGGGCCGGATCGGACCGGAGTTGGGCCTCTTTCGGCGCGGCTTCCTTCAGGTGGCGGTGCCGCTGCGTGCCCGCGAGACCTTCTACACGCGCTTCGGAGATCTCTTCGCGTACGCCATGAGCGCGGTGACCGCCGCGGCGCTCGCGACGCGGCTCCTCGCGCGGCAGCCGGGGAGCTAGGACATGCTGGGCGAGCTACGGCGGGAGTTCACGGACCTCGAGCGTCGGCTGGACGACCTTCGGGGGCATCTTTGACCTCGCCGCCAAGGAAGTCCGCCTGGCCGCGATCGATGCCGAGATGGGTGCGCCCACCTTCTGGGAGGATGCCAAGCGGGCGCAGACACTCATCCGGGAACGCAACGAGCTGACCCGCCTCGTCCAGCGCGCCGGTGAGCTGGGCCACCAGCTCGCCGAGCTGCGCCTCCTCTGGGAGATGGCCTCCGAGGAGGGGGACGAGAGCCTCGAACCGGAGATCCAGGACGGGCTCCGCCGCCTGCAGCAAGCGTTCCGCGAGTTCGAGCTGGCGGTCGTCCTGTCCAGCGAACACGACCGGAAGGCCGCGATCCTCTCCATCCACGCCGGTGCCGGCGGCACCGAGTCGCAGGACTGGGCGCAGATGCTCCTCCGCATGTACACACGCTGGGCGGAGCGCCACGGCTACAAGGCGGAGGCGGTGGACTTCTTGCCCGGGGATGAGGCAGGGATCAAGTCCGCGACGCTCACGGTGAGCGGGGAGTACGCTTACGGCTACCTCAAGGGGGAGATGGGGGTGCACCGGCTGGTGCGCATTTCGCCGTTCGACGCGGCGCGCCGGCGACACACCTCGTTCGCTTCGGTCGCCGTGATCCCGGAGGTCGAAGACATCGAAGTCGTGATCCGCGACGAGGACCTGCGCATCGACGTCTTCCGCTCGTCGGGGCCTGGCGGCCAGGGCGTGAACACGGCAGACTCGGCGGTACGGATCACGCACCTGCCGACCGGCATCGTCGTCTCGTGTCAGAACGAGCGCTCGCAGCTCCGGAACCGCGACACGGCCCTCCGCGTGCTCCGCGCGCGCCTCTACCAGGTTGCCGATCAGGAGCGCAAGGCCGAGCTCGAGCGGCTCACGGGGGACAAGAAGGAGATCGCCTTCGGCAGCCAGATCCGATCCTACATCTTCGCACCCTACCAGCTCATCAAGGACCACCGCACGAACCTCGAGGTGGGAAACATCGAGGCCGTAATGGACGGAGAGCTCGATCCGTTCATCGAGGCGTACCTCTTCTCGGCGGCCAAGTCGGGTGGGTGAGAGCGAGCTGATCCGCCGTCGGTCCGCCAAGCTCGCGGCGCTCCGCGCGGCCGGCATCGATCCGTTCGGGACCCGCTACCCGGTCTCGCACTGGGCGGGCCCGCTGCATGAGCGCTGGGACACGGCGAGCGAGGCCGAGCTGCGCACCCGCCTGATCCAGACGGTCCGGGCATTCCTCGATGCTCGCGGCTTC
>CAZDYT010000797.1:0-2214 GCA_964509395.1 uncultured bacterium | reverse complement strand
CGACATGGGCTGTGAGCCGCGGGGCCGCCTGCCGGTTCGTCGACACCAGATCGCTGAAGCACATGGCGAAGTCGCGGAACACCTCGAGGGTCAGCTCGTCCAGCCGGGGACCCGTCGCGCCGGTCATCAGCCCGAGCGTTTTCCGAACCACGCCCCGTTCGGCCGGTAAGAGCCGTAGCGCAAGCCGCCCGAGCTGTCGGGCCAGCGCGAGGCGTGTCGGGCGGGGCAGCCATCCCATCGCCGCCGCGAGGCGGTAGAGCTCGGCGCGATTGTACGGGTGCGAGTACCAGCGCGGCCGCGCGCCCACCGCGCAACCGGTGGTCTCTGGCGGTGCCGTGGTCACGGGATCAGTGTTGGGGTGGTCACAGTAATCAAGTCGGCATACTACCACGCAGCCCCGGGAGCGGCCACAGGCCCTCACGGGAGGACCGCGACGAGCGGTGGCCGGCATCTCGGCCACGGGCGGGTCCCACGCCTCGGGGGTTCGGCGCCCCCGCGGTTGCGAGGGGAAAGCGCGGCGGTGTAGACTCCGCGCATGTGGTGTCAGCCACCGGCCTACCCGACGGTGACGGACCAGAGCGCCACGGAACTGCAACGACGGCAGTTCACCGACCGCCTCTTCAACGAGGCGGCGCCCCACTACGACCGGATCAACCGGCTGATCGCCTTCGGCGTCGGCGCGTGGTACCGGCGCTGGGCTCTGTCGCGCGCCGGGCTACGCCCCGGGATGACGGTCCTGGACATCGGCATCGGGACCGGCGCGGTGGCGCGCGCGGCGGCGCGACTCGTCGGGCCCTCGGGCCGTATCGTGGGGCTCGATCCGAGCATCGGCATGCTGACCCAAGCCGCCCAACAACTGCGCATGCCGGTGATCCAGGGGGTCGCGGAAGGGCTCCCCTTCCGCGACGCGACGTTCGACTTCCTGAGCATGGGCTACGCCCTTCGGTACGTCGCGGATCTCCGGGCGACTTTCGCCGAGTGCCACCGGGTGCTCCGGCCGGGCGGGACGTTGCTCATCCTGGACTTGGCGCGGCCCCGGACCCGGGCGGGCTACTACCTCGCCCGCTTCTATCTCGACACGGCCATCCCCTGGATGGCGCGCCTCGGCTCGGGCAGCAAGGAGAGCCAGCTCCTGGTGAACTACTGCTGGACCACCATCGATCGCGCCATCCCTTCGGAGACGATCCACGCCAGCCTCGCGGCATGCGGGTTCGACCATCTCCGGCGGACCCTCTGGGTCGGCCTCCTGAGCGAACAAGTGGCCGTCAAGTCGGGGGGCCTGCCCGCGGGCGGCTGACGCGCGCGACGCCAATCCGACGCGCGCCCGCCGCTTGACTCCACACGACGCGACGGGTCGGGGACGGCGAGCGGACGCGCTCTCGACATGACACCCGCGTCATCGCAACCCTCCCTGCCGCCTCGGTCGAGCGCGCCCGAGGCCAAGTCCGAGCCGAGCCGGCGCGCTCTGGTCACGGGCGGCACCAAGGGCCTCGGGCTCGCCATCGCGCGCCAGCTCGTCCGCGACGGCTTCGAGGTCGTCGTGACCTATGCACACGACGAGCGAGCCGCGGAAGCGCTCACGGCGGCGGCGACCGCCGAGGGCTTGGCGCTCTCGGTGGTGCGCTGTGACGCCGCGTCGGACCCTGCCGTGGTCCGGCTTTTCGAGAGCGAGCGCGAGCGCGGGTTTGACGCGTTCGTCCACGCCGCCGGCTTCACGCGCGACGGGCTCATGATGCTCATGCCCGATCGCGACTTCGATGACGTCGTGGCGGTCCATCTGAAAGGCGCCTTTCTCGGCTCCAAGCAGGCCATGCGCGCCATGGTTTCCAGGCAGTGGGGCCGCATCGTCTACGTGGTCTCGCCGACGGCCCTCCTCGGCCGACCCGGCCAAACGAACTACGGCGCCGCCAAAGCCGGACTCCTCGGCCTCTGCCGCTCGCTCGCGCGCGAGGCCGGGCGGTTCGGCATCACGGTCAACTGCGTCTCTGCGGGCCTGGTCGATACCGAGCTGACGGCCGGCCTCTCCGCCGCCGCGCGGGCCGACCTCAGCGCAGCCATCCCGCTCGGACGCCCCGGCCGGCCGGGGGAGATCGCCGCGGTCGTGAGCTTCCTCTGCTCCGGGCGCGCGAGTTACATCACCGGCCAGGTGATCGCCGCCGACGGCGGGTTGACGTGAGCGGGCGGCGCCGGCGGGGCATCCGCGGGGCGCCCACG
>CAZDYT010000796.1:0-2214 GCA_964509395.1 uncultured bacterium | reverse complement strand
GAGTCATCGGTGAGGCCCCGGACCGCCCCCGGCATGGGGCCCCGGAGCTCCCGCTCGGGCAGGACTCCCAGCAGGTCGGCCAGCGGAACCACCCGCGGCGCGGCTCCCGTCATGACCGAGCTCCCGCCAGGCCCCTGGCCGCCGCCGGGCGCGGCGGGGCCAGCTCCAGCCGACAGAACGTGCCCGGCGCCAGGGCGGTGCCGGCGGGCGGCGTTTGCTGGACGACCACCCCACGGCCCGCCACCGACACGTCGACGTCGTACCCCGCGAGGAGGACGAGGGCCTGCCGGAGGCTCCGACCCGTCAAGTCCGGCATCACGGGCTCTCCGCTCTCGGGCTCCGACAGGGCGGCAGGCACCGTGGGGAGGGCGGACGCCGGCGCCAGGCGACCGGAGGCCCGGACCAGCTGCACCGAGGGCACGCCGGCCGGCGGGATGCCGAGATGCCGCAGGACCTGACCGGCCACCGCGGCGAAGATCGGCGCCGCCGCCTCGGATCCCCAGACGACCGTCTTCGGTTCATCCAGCATGACGAACATCGCCAGGCGTGGCGCCTCAGCCGGGACGAAGCCCACGAACGAGAGCACGCCGGGCTTACGCGAATAGACGTGCGCCACCGGGTCGAGCTTCTGCGCCGTGCCCGTCTTCCCGGCGACGGCGAAGCCCTGGACCGCGGCCCTGTGCCCCGTGCCCTCCGCGACGACGCCGGTGAGGATCTCCCGCAGGGTCCGCGCCGTCTCCCGCGAGAGGACCTGGCGCACCGCCTCGGGCTCGATCCGACGCACCTCCCGGCCGTCCTGATCCACGACCGCGCGGACGATGTGCGGCCGCATGAGGCGGCCCTCGTTGGCGATGGCCGCGAACGCCGCCAGCATCTGGAGCGCGGTCACCGACACCTCCTGGCCGATCGCCATCGAGGCGAGCGAGAGCCCTGACCATCGCTCGGGCGGGCGGAGCTGACCGCGGCTTTCGCCGGGCAAGCCCACGCCGGTCGGGCTCCCGAACCCGAAGGCCGCCATGTACCTGTAAAAGCGCTCCCGGCCCACCGCGAGGCCGACCTTGATCGCCCCCACGTTCGAGGAAAACTGGAGGACTTCGCGGAAGGAGAGCCAGCCGTACCGCTTCCAGTCGTGAATGAGCCGGTTCGCCACGGTGATCACGCCCTGCTCGCCGTAGAAGCGGTCGTCGGGGCGCACCACGCCCTCCTCCAGCGCCGCCGCGGCGAGGATGGCCTTGAAGGTCGAGCCGGGCTCGAACGGATCGGTGATCGCGCGATTCCGCCACTCGGCCGAGCTGGCACTCTGGTACGCGTTCGGGTTGAACGTCGGGCGAAGAGCCACGGCCAGGATCTCCCCCGTGCGAGGATCCATGGCCAGGACCATCCCGACCCGGGCGCCCGTCCGCCGCCACGCGGCGTCCAGCTCGCGCTCGGCGATGTACTGGATGGCGGCGTCAATCGTCAGGACGAGGCCGTGGCCGGGGGCGGGGGCCTTCAGGATCCGCGGCTGGCCGGTGACGTCGCGCCCGAGGGCATCGCGCTCGACCAGGGCCAGCCCCGCGTCGCCGGCCAAGAGGCGGTCGTAGGCGAGCTCCACCCCCTCCAGCCCCCGGTCGTCGACGCCCTCGAACCCGAGCACGTGGGCGGCCAGCTCCCGGTTGGGGTAGAAGCGGAGCGACTCGGGCACCGTGCCGAGCCCCGGGAGGCTCAGGGCGCGGACCTCCTGGGCGACCGTCGGCGGGATCTTGCGCTTGAGCCAGACGAACGGGCGGTCCGCCTGGAGCCGCTCCTCGAGGTCCCGCGCTCGCTCGCCGAGGTGCGGGGCGAGGAGGCTGGCCACCGCGGCCCGGTCGGCGATCCGCCGCGGCACGGCGAAGACCGACTCCACCTCGGTGGAGACCGCCAGCGCCTGACCGTGGCGATCGAAGATCGGGCCGCGCTTGGGCTTGAGGGGGATGGTCTTCGAGTACTGGCGCTCGGCGAACCGGGCCAGCTCGTCCCCGCGGAGCAGCTGCAGGTGGCCGAGACGGACGACCACGACCGCGTGGACGGCGAAGAGGACCCCGGTCAGGATGAGCGCGCGAGTGCGGAACCGGGGCGGCTCCCTCATGGGGTACGGGACAGGTCCGAGTCCGGGAGAGCGGCGGATCGGCGGCGAACGGCTCTGGCCCGGCTACCTCGAGAGGTGCCGGCGACACGCCCGGGCGACCCCCTCGG
>CAZDYT010000795.1:0-2214 GCA_964509395.1 uncultured bacterium | reverse complement strand
GCCTCCAACCTCATCAACACGTCGATCGAGGGGTGGTTCAAGCTCCAGGTGGAGCGGCCGCTCGACGAGTCCATGCGCGTGGCCCAGAGCTTCTACGAGCGGATGCAGGACATCGCGGTTCAGCACGGGCGGCACATCGCGCGGATGCTGACCCGCGAGCGACTGCTCGCGGAGGCGAAGCGCGAAGGGCTGATCGGCTTTCTCCAGGATCAGCAGGAGCAGTACGGGCTGGCCGGGATCACGGTCTACTCGGCCGGGGAGCACGAGGTCGTCCACGTCAAGGACCCGGTGCTGCCGCCCTCGATCACGACGCCGGTCAACATGGAACAGGTGCGGATGGCCCTCGGCGGGCGGGAGCTCTCGACACGGAAGGAGATCGTCAACGGGGATCTCATCCAGGGGATGGTGCCGATCGTCGCCTCGAGCACCGATCCGCGCGTCGTTGGCGCCGTGGTCGTGGCGATCCATGTGCCCCAGCGCCTCGAGGCCCAGGTTCGAGGCATCTCCCAGGCGTTCCAGGAGTACAAGCAGCTCAAGCTCCTCAAGCAGCCGATCAAGGGCATCTACATCCTCCTGTTCCTCCTCATGACCCTCATCATCGTCTTCTCGGTGACGTGGTTCGGCCTCTACCTGGCGAAGGGCATCACGGTCCCGATCCAGCGCCTGGCCGAAGGGACCCGGGAGGTCGCGGCCGGGAACCTCGACTACCGGGTCAGCGTCGAGGCCGACGACGAGGTCGGCATCCTCGTGGCCTCGTTCAACAAGATGACGGAGGATCTCGCCTCATCGAAGACGCAGCTCGAGCTGGCGTACACGGACCTCCAGGCCAAGCACGCCGAGCTGACCGAGCGCCGCCGCTACACCGAGACCGTGCTCGAGGCGGTCGCGACGGGCGTCGTCTCCGCGGACGCGACCGGGGTGATCACGACCGTGAACCGCGCCGCGGCGCGGATGCTCGGTCTCGACCCCGCCGGGACGGTCGGCCGCCACTACGCGGAGGGCTTTGCCGCGGACGAGTACGCGGATCTGGTGGCCCTGATCCAGCGGATGGACCGGCTGCGCGAAGGGAGCCTCGAGCGCGAACTCCAGCTGCCCGGGAACGGGCGGAGCCTCACGCTGCTGGCGAGCCTCACGGCGCTCCAGGGCCCCGGGCGGGAGTACCTGGGGATCGTGCTCGTCTTCGACGACCTCACCGAGCTCCTCTCGGCGCAGCGCCTCGCCGCGTGGCGGGAGGTCGCCCAGCGGATCGCCCACGAGATCAAGAATCCGCTGACGCCGATCCAGCTCTCCGCCCAGCGCCTGCGCCGCCGGCTGGCCGGGCGCCTCCCCGACGACGGTGGCGTGCTCGAGGAGTGTACGGGCACCATCATCGGCGAGGTGGAAGGCCTGCGGCGCCTCGTGGACGAGTTTTCGCGATTCGCGCGGATGCCCAGCCTCGCTCCCGAGCCCACCGACCTCCACCGCCTGCTGGACGGCGTGGTCGCGCTCTACGGCGAGACCCATCCGGCCGTGACGCTCCGAACGGAGTTCGCCCCGGACGTGCCCGTGCTGGAGGCCGATCCCGATCAGCTCAAGCGCGCCGTGCTGAACCTGATCGACAACGCCGTCGAAGCCGGGGCCACCGAGGTCGAGATCGCCACGCGATGGGATCACGGGGCGGGACGCGTCCAGGTCGTGGTGAGCGACAACGGTCCCGGCGTCCCCCACGACCTGCGCGACAAGCTCTTCCTGCCGTACTTCTCGACGAAGACGACGGGGATGGGCCTGGGGCTCCCCATCGTGCACCAGATCGTCGCCGACCACGGGGGAGACATCCGGGTGGACGACAACCCGCCCAAGGGCAGCCGCTTCATCATCGACCTGCCGGCGATCCGGCCGGGGAACGGCGGCGGGCCTTCGGGTGAGCCGCGCGCCGCCGACATGACCGCCGGATCCCCGCCGGCCTCGGAGCCGTAGACGATTATGGCGGGCGAGCGGATCCTCGTCGTCGACGACGAGAAGGCGATTCGCGCCACCCTCGCCGCGATCCTCAACGACGAGGGCTACCGGCCCATCCCGGTGGCGAGCGGGCCCGAGGCGCTCGCCCGGATCGGTGAGGAGGTCCCGGACCTCGTCATCCTGGACATCTGGCTGCCCGAAACAGACGGAATCGAGACCCTCGCCGAGATCAAGCGGCAGTGGCCCGAGCTGCCGGTGATCATGATGTCGGGCCAC
>CAZDYT010000794.1:0-2221 GCA_964509395.1 uncultured bacterium | reverse complement strand
TGACGTGCATGGACTGCGGAGGGGCGCTGAAGGTCACGCGGGCACCCTACCGGTACACGGCCAGCGGACTCCCCGGGGTGGTCCTCCTGGGCGTGGAGGTCCGACGGTGCCAGGAGTGCGGGGCGGAGGAGGTCGCGATCCCGCGGATCGAGGAGCTGCACCGCCTGATCGCCCAGGCGCTTATCCGGCGCCCGCATCGGCTCGCCCCCGTCGAGATCAAGTACCTCCGTAAATGGCTCGGCTGGTCGGGCGTGGACTTCGCGCGGCACATGGGCACGACACCCGAGACGGTGTCCCGCTGGGAACAAGGCCGCGTGCCCATCAGCCCCCAGGCCGATCGCCTGCTGCGGCTGATGGTCACTACACGGGCGCCTGTCGAGGACTACGCCCTGGACGCCCTGACAACCATCCGCGAGAAGGCGCCGCTCCGACCCACGCCGCTCCGCATGCAGTGGGCTCGCGGGCGCTGGCTTGCTCAGGCCGCGTGATCGAACACGGCAATCCTCGAGGGGATTCGGGACTTCCCGCGGGGGTTCCTGAACCCTGGGCCGGGTGTTCGATTCACCCCGGGGGCACCAATTATTTAGGTTTTCTTCGAGGACTCCCTGAACGAGAGGCTCCAAACGGCCCGCCGCGTGGAACTCGTAGAAGGTCGTCCCATGGGTACCCCCCTCGGTGGACACCTGAAAACCGGCCAGTCGTAGACGGGTCAAAACCGGCCAGTGGGGCGAGCACCCCAAGCGCGAGAGTCTTCTACCGCATCACGACGTGACCGAGCAAGTCGGTGGTCGCTTGCGTGAGGCCCGGAGCTTCTGGATGTCTCGTCAAGAGGTGTCCACGCTAGACGGCACAGCCGGAGTCGCAGGGGTCACACTACCGTGGGCACGGCCTCGATCACCGAGAACTCGCTCGCCGTCGGCACCACCCGAACGATCCCGAAGCCCGCCCTCGCCAGCAGACGCTCGTACTCGGTCCGCGTGCGGATCCGGCCGCCCTCCATGACCAGGAACCAGAGGTCAAGGAAGGCGACGAGCGCGTGACTTGGGTCGTCGGGGGATGGGAACACCCGGTCAATGACCAGGATCCGCCCGTCGTCGGGGAGCGCCCGGCGCACGTTCTGGAGGATCCTCGACCCCACCTCATCGTCCCAATCGGATATCGCGTTGCAGAGCGTGTATGTATCCGCACCCGCGGGGACCGCGTCGAAGAAGCTGCCGCCTACGACCTGGCACCGCTCCCTCATCCCCGCGGCCGCGAGCAAGGGCCCGGCGCTCGCCACGACGTGCGGCTGGTCGAAGAGGATGCCGCGCATCGCGGGGTAGGCTGCGAGAACCGATGCGACGAACGTCCCGCGCCCCCCGCCGAGGTCAGCCAGCGTGCCGGTCCCCGGGAAGTCGTACGCCGCCAGCACCGCTGGTATCCAGCTTTGGGAGATCGCCACCATAGCCTCGTCCCAGCGCGCCGCGCGGACCGAATCCTCACGGATGTACTCGTAGAAGCGCTTGCCGTACACGCGCTCGAACGCGGGCGCACCCGTCCGCAAGGTATGCGCGAACTCGCCCCACGCCTGGTAGCTCTCGAGGCCGAGACGGGCCGTGCCCAGCTCGCGCAGTCCGGCGGCCAGCGGTCCCAGCGAGAACTGCCCGTCCTGCTCGGTGACCACCCCCACGCTCGCCAGCGCGCGCAGGAGCCGGTGGACGGACGGCGCGTGAGTGCCTGTGGCGCGGGCCAGCTCGTCCGCGCTCTTCGCACCCTGCTCGAGTGACTTGACGAGTCCCAGCTCGTCCACGGCCAGGAGCGCTCGACTCACCTGGTAGCCGGCCAGGAGCTGCCGGAGGCGCCGCCGGTGCTCTGCCCTGTCAGGCGGCGCTTCGGGACGCGACGCTTCCCGATTCCTCATGGCTCCCTCCTCAGTCACCAGCTCCTCCTCACCGGTCAGGGACCTCGGCGATCATCGGATGTAGAGGTCAGCGAAAGAGCTGATGTACTGAGCGGCCTTTGCGTCCTCAAGCTCGCCCAGCAAGTCGTCGAGCTCACGCTCGGTGGTGATGCCCTGGTTGAGAATGACCGACCGAAGCGAGCGGAGCACCGCCTGGAACGTCTCCAGGAGCGCCAGGGGCTCGGCGACCGGCACGAAGCCGCGCTCACTGAGGAGGCGCAGGCCAGCGTCCCGGCAGAGCGCCGCGAAGTGGTGTGCCGCGTCATACCTGCCACCGCGCGC
>CAZDYT010000793.1:0-2223 GCA_964509395.1 uncultured bacterium | reverse complement strand
GAGGCGCGAGCACGGGTGGACGGGGCGCGAGGACGGGACCGAGAAACGTCGCTAGACTAGCACCTCCTACGTTCTCCAACTGGTGCACAGGCTTGCCTCGTCATCATCCTCATCGAACAGTCGCGGCACTTCGGCCTGCCGTTGGAGCAGACAGAAGCGCTCAAGCGTTACCAGGAAGGAATCATGGAGCTATACGCGACGGCGTAGCAGCGCCCGGCGCCGCGCGGGAACGCGGGCGCGCGGCCGGGGCTGTGGGCTGATCAGGTGTCGCACACGTCCGCGGCCTCGCCGCCGTCGCCTGCGTGGCCCTCGGGCTGGCCCTGGCTGGGCTGGCCGCGGCGGAGGGGGGAGCCCGGACTCGCGCAGCTCCGGTGTGTCCTTCCGGTTGCCGCGACGACCGCGTGGGCGTGTCGCTGAGGGCTTCGCTGAGGGCTGCTGGAGTGAGGGAGCCATGGCACCTCACAGAGAACCGGTTGTACTCGGTCTGAGCCTGGGCAGAGGGAGGGCGCGCGCGTGACTCGAGCGTTGGGGAGCAGCATTCTTGCGGCTGCAATTTTCGGGTTCGTCAACTTGGCATGGTTCGGGTTCCCCGCCGACGAGCCAAACGAAATCGTGGTCAAGAACGGTTTCGGAACTGGGCTGATCTGGCGTGGAATGAGCTACGAGGAGAAGCAAGGCTATGCGATGGGAGTAGTTGACGGCATACTCCTTGCCGCAGGGGTCGACGGTCCGAGGAGCAGACTGTCGTGGGTAGGGCCATGCGTCGTCGGCATGCGCTCGGATCAGGTCGTTGCCATGATCAGCAGGGAAGTGGAGGCGCAACCAGGTACGTGGCACCTGTACACGCTGCACGCCACCGCTTATCGGGCGCTGCTGACGGCTTGCCCCCAAGCGAAGTAGGAGCAGCCTGAGCGCGGCCCTCGGCGTGCCGGTGACGGAGCTGCTCGAGTAGGGGAGGCGAACAGTTTTTGACCCGAGCATGATCGAGCTGGTCAAGAGCGTCCTCTCCATCATCGTCGCACCGGCCGCCGGACTATTGGGCACCCTGCTCGGTGCGAAGCTGGCCTCCCGCCGCGAGACATCGAACCTGAAGCGGGATACCTATCTCCGCCTTCTTGAGAATTTGATGGAGCTGAAGAGGGCCGGCGTCGAACTCGCCGAACTGACCAAGGCGACCCCGGCGCCAACGCTCAGCGAGGCCCTGGGGGCCGACGAGGTCCGACTTGCGAATGAAAAGTTCCGTGAAGAGGCAAAGCGCAAGTCCGAGGAGATTCTGGCACGCCAAGAAAAGGCCTTCGCTCTGTTGAACAGCGCGATGGCTACTTCCCTGCTAATGCCCGGCCGCCCTGCCATGGACGCACTCGGCGAGTTGGTCGGCACCGCCAGCGAAATCAAGGATCCGGCGCGAATGCTACTGGCTATCGATCAGGCAGTGCTCAGGCTGGTCAAGGTAGCCCGGAAGGATCTCAATCTGTAAACGGCAAGGCGCCCGGCGCCGCGCGCGAACGCGGCCCGGGCTTGGCCCACCACCCCGACTTATAGTAAGAGGAGACCGAACGAGAAGGGCCTTCTTGAAGCCATGGACATGACCGCCCGATGCCTACTTGTACGCGGGGGTGCGGATGATGGCTCCTATCTTCCGGGACGTGATTGACATCCTATCGGCACTGACCACGCCCGTGACCGCCGGGATCGCAACCCTCATCGCCTACCGGCAGTACAAGACCGACCAGCTGCGTCTCCGGCATGAGGGCTATGAGCGGCGCGTGGCCGTGTTTCGCGGCGTCCTCGAACACCTAAGCGCGATCCTGCGTCACGGAAAGGCCACGCTGGAGCTGCTCCCGGACTATGTGAAGGCGACGAGCGAGAAGGAATTCCTCTTCGGGGCGGACCTGTGCGCATACCTGGACGAGATCTATCGGAGAACGGTAGAGGCGTGGAGGCTGGACGAGGAGAACCGAACCATCCCGGTGGGCGATCTGAGAAAGGCAGCCGTTGTGAACCAAGAGGCGGCGCAGTTCGAATGGTTGCTTCTGCAGATCCCCGAGGTGCGAACCCGCTTCGCTCCGTACCTCCGGCTCGAGTAGCTCGGGTTATAGGCAGGGACGCAAAGTGCTACGCACTGTACCGACCGAGGCCATCCGCCTGATCAATCGGCTCTTTCCCAACCTAGCTAGTTTCTGTCGCGAACACCAGAAACACCTGTGATGTTCAGGATTTAGC
>CAZDYT010000792.1:0-2227 GCA_964509395.1 uncultured bacterium | reverse complement strand
GGTGGTGCAAACTGGCAGCACTCTACGCCGAGGCCAGTGGACCGGTCAAGCCTCTCCTGGCCAACCGTCGCGAGGAAGCCGTCCGTTTCGCAGGCCAAGCATCCGCATGGCCCGCGACCGCGGTGACGGAGGCCACGAAGCCCGCGCGGGGTGCAAGTGTGCGGAATCGTGAGAGTCGCGTGAGCGGCACGCGACCCGCGGCTTTTGTTGACAAAGTCCACTCAAGCGCGCCAACATGCCAGCCATACATGGGATCGCGGCCGATGCGGGCTCTGTTCCTTCTCGCGGTTCCGTCCCTGCTCGTGGCGCTGGGGTCGGGACCGACGCTCGGACAGTCCAGTCCCGTGGTGAAGGAGGTGCGCGCGGGCAGCCATGAGGGGGCGCTGCACCTGGAGATCGTGGCCTCCGAGCCGCCCACGTCTCTGCTCGTCGAAACGTCGGACCCGTTCACCCTGACCCTCTTCCTCGCCAACACCATCTTCGCCTTTCCGCCTTCGGCGCACGAGATGAACGAGGGGCCGCTGCGGAAAGCCGTGGCGATCGTGCTCGATCGTCCGGAAGGCTTGCTGGCACGGCTGGACTTCGTCTTCGACCGAAGAGTCGACTACCGAATTCAGGACGAGGGTCGGCGGCTCTCGCTCGACCTCGATGCCCCGGGCATCCCGGACCGGGTGCTCTTCGGCACACCCCATGTCGCCACGTCGGCCGGGGACCCGTCGCCTGCGACCCTCCCCGAGCCGCGCGCGTCCGCGCCTGGGGCCTCTGCGCCGCCCGCCCCGCAGGGCCGGCACTCCTCAGCGCCGGAGGCTCGGGTGGCCCCGATCGCGCCGCTTCCGCAGAGCACCGCTGCGCCGTCAGCGCGCCCCCCGGCGGTCCCCATCTCCACGCCGCCTCGAGCTCCGGACGGCCGCCCCGGCCTTCCGGAGGAGGCCGCCAGATCCGCTTCGCCCCCGGTCGCTCGAGCCGCCCGGATCCACAGGCTCACCCCCACTGAAGCCGGACAAGAGACCCGCGTGACCGTGGAGGCCGACAGGGCGCTCGTGTATCGGGCCTTCACGCTGAATGACCCGCCGCGACTCGTCGTGGACTTCGACAATGTGACCCATGGTCTCGACCGCGGCGTCCTCCCGGTCGGCGGGCGGGTTCTGGAGCGAATCCGCTCCTCTCAGTTCGCCGTCTCCCCGATCCCCGTGGTCCGGCTCGTATTCGACCTCAAACAGCTCGTCCCGTATCGGATCGAGCCGCAGGCTCGAGGGGTGGTCGTCCATATCGAGGCGGCCGGGTCGCTCGGACGGGCCCGTGACGGCGTACGGGACCCCGTCCACGCCCGTGAACGGGATCCCGCACGCCGGCCGGCCCGGTCACTGAGCGGAGATCAAGAAGCGGGCAGGGCACTCTGCGGGACGGGATGCTCCCGAGCGCTGGTGCCCGCCGCATCCGACTCGCTGGCGGCTCTGGACAGCAATTGGTCGGCTCTCAGGTGAGATTTTTGCCGCGTTACGAGCCTGCGCATTGACAAGTCCGCAGAAAATCGGACGAAAGAGCTTGGCCCAGAAAATGCTACGAAGACCGGGTAGGAGCAGCCAAGACCCCACAGTCGGGTTTGTGGGAGGAGGCCATGGCAACACTCGACCGACGGCTCATCGTGACGTGGCGACGCGTCGCCCTCGGTCCCTCGATTGCCCCACACCTGCGGGCGCGATCCCCTCGCAGGCGTTCACCGAGCGCCTGCTCGACGACGGAGTGAGCCGTGTCCCCGCTCGCCGAGCCGCCCGTTGGGAACGCTCAGGCCTCCGAGGCTCGATCCAATCCCACGCCTCCGCCCGGCGCGAGCAATGTCGTCGTCCAGTACCTCGATGGCAGGCGGCTACAGGGCTACACACTCGACTTCGACGCGAACAAACCGGGCTTCCACCTGCACGAGGCTGACAATCCCTCAAAGGAAGGGCTCGAGGTCTGGATGAAGGGCCTCAAAGCGGTGTTCTTCGTCAAGGATTTTGCCGGCCAGTCGGGCCAGAGTGTGCGGAACGAGTTCTGCGACGGGGAGACGCCCCCGGCAGCCCGGAAGTTGCGCGTGGAATTTCTCGACGGCGAAGTCTTCGCGGGATACACGATGGGCTACCATCCCAGCCGGCAGGGGTTCTTTTTCTTCCCCGTCGATCCCGCCAGCAACAACCTTCGCGTGTTCGCCCTTGTCGCCGCGACCAAACGAGTTGACCGACTGTAG
>CAZDYT010000791.1:0-2230 GCA_964509395.1 uncultured bacterium | reverse complement strand
GCCGAGCGGCCGTACATCGAGCGGAGCATCGCTGCCACCACCCGGGCCTACGGTCTCGACCGCATCGAGGAGCGCCCCTTCCCGGCCGAGGAGGAGCTGACCGCTGCGACGCTGCGGAAGAACGAGCCCACCATCAAGAACATCCGGCTCTGGGAGCACCGTCCGCTCCTGGACTCCTACGGTCAGCTCCAGGAGATCCGGACCTACTACAAGTTCGTGGACGTCGACAACGACCGCTACCGGATCGACGGGGAGTACCGGCAGGTCATGCTGTCGGTGCGGGAGCTGTCGCACGCCCACCTGCCCAGCCGCATCTGGATCAACGAGCACCTGGTCTACACCCACGGCTATGGCGCCGTGGTCGGGCCGGTCAACCGGGTCACCCGGGAGGGGCTCCCGGAGTTCTTCGTCAAGGACATCCCCCCGGTCGCGGCGGGCTCGCTCAAGATCACGAGCCCCGAGATCTACTACGGGGAGGTCGCCAACCCCTACGTGCTGGTGAGGACCCGCACCAAGGAGCTGAACTACCCCGTCGGGGACCAGAACGTCTACACGACCTACGATGGCAAGGGCGGCGTCAGTATCAGCTCGCTCTGGCGAAAGCTCGTCTTCGCGACGCGGTTCGGAGAGATCAAGATCCTGCTGGCACAGGATCTCACGTCCGAGAGCCGGATCCTCTACCATCGTCAGATCGTCGAGCGCGTCCAGAAGATCGCCCCCTTCCTCCGCCTGGATCGCGACCCCTACCCCGTGATTACCAAGGACGGACGGATCGTCTGGCTCCTCGACGCCTACACGACCTCCGAGCGCTACCCCTACTCCCAGCCCACGAAGGGGGTAGGCAACTACATCCGGAACCCGCTGAAGGTCACCGTGGATGCCTACCATGGGACGGTCCGCGTCTACCTCGTGGAGCCGGAGGAGCCTCTCATCCGCGCCTATGCCCGCGCCTTTCCCGGACTCTTCCAGCCCCTCGACGCCATGCCCGAGGATCTCCGCGCCCACATCCGCTACCCCCAGGACCTCTTTGCCATCCAGGCGCGAATGTACGCCGCCTACCACATGCGTGACCCCCAGGTCTTCTACAACAAAGAGGACCTCTGGACCATCCCGACGAGGAAGGTCGAGGGGCGCGAGGCGGAGATGGAGCCCTACTACACGATCATGCGCCTGCCCAGAGAGACCCGCGAGGAGTTCGTCCTCCTGCTCCCGTTCACGCCGGTGCGGCGGGACAACATGATCGCCTGGCTCGCGGCCCGCTCCGATCTGCCGCACTACGGGAAGCTGCTCCTCTTCGACTTCCCCAAGGGGAAGCTCGTCTTCGGGCCGCGCCAGATCGAGGCGCGGATCGACCAGGACGCCTTCATCTCCCAGCAGATCTCCCTCTGGAGCCAGGCCGGCTCCCAGGTGATCCGCGGGAGCCTCCTGGCCATTCCCATCGAGGAGTCGCTCCTCTACGTGCAGCCCCTCTACCTCGCCGCCGAGCGGGGGCGGCTGCCGGAGCTCAAGCGCGTGATCACGGCGTTCGGCAACCGGATCGCGATGGAGGAGACGCTCGAGGCCTCGCTCCAGCAGCTCTTCGGGGGCCGGGCGCCCCAGCCCGATGCGGCGCCCCGGCCGGCGGCGAGAGCCGAGCCGGCGCAGCGCCTCGCGAGCCAGGCCCTCGAGCACTTCCAGAAGGCGCAGGAGCACCTGAGGCGGTGGAATTGGACCGGCTTCGGCGAGGAGCTTCGGCGGGTGGAGGAGATCCTGCGCGACCTCCAGCGAGAGAAGTGACCGGCGACAAGACTGGGTGAACGCGGGCGCGCCGCCACCGGACCAGGGGGCAGAGGCTCGCACGTGCTCGGGCTGCGGGTGAGCCCGCTCCTGGCTACTGCCGAGGGAACCGCCGCGAGGCCCAGTGCACATCCTCAGGGTGCCCGAGCCGCTCCATTTCGTGGTCGCCGTGGAGCGGTGTCGGGGCATCGGCGGCCCCGGTCCAGCACCCCCCTCCGAAGATTCAGCGGGGCGGGCCGGGGGCGTCGTAGGGGATCGTGACCTCGCGGCCCGGGGCGTCCGCGGCGATGCGGACGGGCTGCTCGAAGATCGCCGCCTGGACCAGGCACACGCCCTGGTTGTCCTCCCGGCAGTAGTAGAACGTCGCCGAGACCGTCACGCGGGCCCCGCCCTCCGCGGCCCCCCCCTCGAGCGGGCCGCGAACGGGCAGGCACGGGGCCGCCAGCGCCCCCCC
>CAZDYT010000790.1:0-2230 GCA_964509395.1 uncultured bacterium | reverse complement strand
GATGCGTTATCTGGCCCGGCGCGCGCTCTGGACCGCCGTCGCCCTGCTCGGCGTCTCGGTCCTGATCTTCCTCCTGGTGCGCCTTCTTCCTGGAAACATCGTGGACATCCTCGCCGGCACGGAGGGCCAGCTCAGCCGGGAGCAGCGGGCCGCGGTGCTGCGAGAGTTCGGTCTCGACCGCCCGCTGCCGCTCCAGTACGCGTTCTGGCTGCGGGGCATGCTCCAGGGGGACCTCGGCTGGTCGTTTCGCTCCGGCCAGCCGGTCGCCGAGCTGCTCGTGTCCCGCCTGCCGATCACGATCGAGCTGGCCGTCCTCACGGTCCTCGGCGTCACCGTGATCGGCATCCCGCTCGGCGTTCTGGCCAGCGTCTCGCGGAGCATCCGGGTCAAGACGCTGGTCCAGATCGTGGGCCTCCTGGGCCTCTCGGTCCCGAGCTTCTGGATCGCCGTCCTGCTCATCATCACCGCCTCCCACGTGTTCGGCTGGCTGCCCGCGCTGATCTACGTGAGCCCGTGGGCGGACCCGCGGGTCAACCTCCAGCAGATGTTCCTGCCGGTGCTGTCGCTGGCGCTCGGGCTCTCCGCCGTGGTCGTCCGGATGACGCGATCATCCATGCTGGAGGTCCTCGGGCAGGACTTCGTCAAGGTCGCTCGGGCGAAGGGACTGCCGACGCGCGCGGTCCTCCTGCGCCACGCCCTCCGCAACGCGCTGATCCCCATCGTCACCATCCTCGGTCTCCAGATGGGGTACCTGCTCGGAGGCGTCGTGATCACCGAGCAGATCTTCGGGCTGCCGGGCCTCGGGTGGACGCTCCTCAACGGGGTGTACCAGCGCGACTATCCGGTCGTCCAGGCGACCGTGATGCTCTTCGCCGTCACGTTCGTCCTGATCAACCTGGCCGTGGACCTCCTCTACACCTACCTGGATCCCCGCATCCGGTATGAGTAGCGCCGGGCCGACAACCATCGCATCCCGTCGTCCTCGGTCGTCGGCGGGCCTCAACGTATGCGGCATACGCTTCGTCCCGCCTCCTCCCTGCGTCCTAGGGCTGCTCGGTTCTCGGCCCGGCGCGGCGCCTGAATCCCGGCAGCCGGTATGAGTGAGGCCGGCACCGCTCGGGACGCCGCCGTGCTGCCGGGCGCCGTGGTGGGCAGACCCGCGCGCCGCGCTCGATTGATCCAGGCGCTCCGGCGGACACCGGTCGCGATCATCGGGGCGACCATGGTCTCGGTCGTGATCCTGGTGGCGCTCGCGGCTCCCGTCCTGGCGCCGCACGACCCCGTCGCCCAGATCGCGCAGCCGCTCCTGCCCCCGGGAGGCGAGTTTCTCGCCGGGACCGACGAGTTCGGGCGCGACGAGCTGAGCCGGCTGATCTACGGCGCCCGCGTCTCCCTGTACGTGGGCGTGCTGGCCGTTCTGATCGCGCTCGCCGTGGGAGGGACGTCGGGGGTGGTGGCGGGCTTCCACGGCGGCTTCATCGATGACGCCACGATGCGCGCCATGGACATCCTCCTGTCGATGCCGGCCCTCGTCCTCGCGATCGCCATCACGGCGGTGCTGGGCCCCAGCCTGACGAACGTCATGTTGGCGATCGGGATCGTCTACTCCCCGACCTTCGCGCGCGTGGCGCGCGGCCCGGCGCTGGCGGTCGTCCGGCGGCCCTACATCGAGGCCGCCCGGGCGATCGGGGCGTCCAGCCTCGCGATCGTCCTGCGCCACGTGCTCCCGAACGTCGCCGCCCCGATCCTGGTCCAGGCGACAGTCTCGCTCTCGACGGCCATCCTCACCGAGGCGGCGCTCTCCTTCCTCGGGCTGGGGACCCAGCCCCCGACCGCGTCGTGGGGGCTGATGCTCAGCGCCGCCCGGCAGTACATGCTGATCGACCCGTGGATCGCCGTGCTGCCGGGTTTGGCGATCGCGGTGGCCGTGCTCGGCTTCAATCTCCTCGGCGACGGCCTGCGCGACGTCCTGGACCCGCAGATGCCCGCGCAGTGACCTCGGGCCCGGCGAAGGCGCATCGGAGGTTCCCGCCCAGGGCTGCTCGGAGAAAAGGGGCGACCATCACGGCGACTTTCGCAGCGGCCCCACCGGACCATTTCAGGCGCACCTTGCCACCTTCGTGGCGCGAACCTCGGACGAGGGGACCGCGGGCCGCCGGCCTCCGTCCGGCGCGAGTTCGAGGCCTCCCTCCGCTGCGGGATCCTCAGCTCCGGGTAGGCCGTCACACAA
>CAZDYT010000789.1:0-2235 GCA_964509395.1 uncultured bacterium | reverse complement strand
CGGCGACGACAGCTTCGGTCTTCCCGGGGAGAGGCAGGCCCGGCGCGGCTTTGCCGGGAGGGCCGTCGGAGGGGGGCAAAGCCCCCCTCCGAAGAGCTAGCGATGCTGGATCGGCTCGAAGAGCTGCTGCGGCGGGCTCGCGCTCGGGGGGCGGTCGAGGCGGACGCCTTCATGGTCGAGGAGGAGGTCCAGACCGTCCAGGTTCGGATGGGTCAGGTCGAGGCTCTGAAGCACGCGCGGGAGAACCGCTGCTCGCTCCGCATCTTCACGCCGACCGGGTCCGCCTCGGCCACCTCGTCGGACCTCTCAGCCGCTGCCCTGGAACGCCTCGTCGACGAGACCGTGGCGCTGGCCCGCGTGACCCAGCGCGACGAGCACTCCGGACTCCCGGCGCCCGAGGCGCTTGCGCGTGACGTGCCGGATCTCGACCTCTGGGATCGCGAGGGTCACACGCTCCCGGTCGAGGCGAGGGTGGAGTGGGCGCGCCGGGCGGAGGCGGCGGCGATGGAGGCCGACCCGCGGATCCTGAACTCGGAGGGCTCGGAGTTCTATGACCGGCAGGGTCGCGTCGCCTACGGCTCGAGCGCCGGCTTCGCCGGGCGCTTCCACGTCTCCGCGTTCGCGCTCTCCGTGACCCCGATCGCCGTCGAGAACGGCCGCATGGAGCGCGACTACTGGTACAGCGCCGCGCGGAAGCTCACCCTGTTGGAGAGCCCGGAGACGGTAGGGCGCGAAGCTGCCCGGCGCGCATGCCGGCGCCTCGGAGCGCGCAAGCAGGCGACGGCCGAGGTCCCGGTCGTCTTCGACCCCGAGTCGGCGGCAAGCCTGGTGCGGGCGCTCGCGATCGCCGCGTCGGGGCCGAGCCTCTACCGCGGTACCTCGTTCCTCGTCGGACGGCTGGGGGAGCGACTGGCTCCGGCCGCCGTCACGATCGTGGATGATCCGCTCATGCCCGGGGGCCTCGGCTCGCGGCCGTTCGACGGCGAGGGGTTGCCGAGCCACCGAACGAGCCTCGTGGACCGGGGCGTGCTCGCGAGCTATCTGCTCGACACGTACAGCGCGCGGAAGCTCGGGCTGGCCGCAACGGGGCACGCGGCGCGCGAGAGCGGCGGGGGGGTGACGGTCGGCTACACGAACCTCTACCTCGCGCCGGGCCCGTACGCGCCCGAGGAGATCATCCGCTCGGTGGAGCGGGGCCTCTATGTGACGGAGCTCATCGGGTTCGGGATCAACTTCGTCACGGGCGACTACTCGCGGGGGGCCGTCGGGCACTGGATCGAGAACGGGAAGCTGACCTATCCCGTCGAGGAGATCACGATCGCCGGGAACCTCCTGGAAATGTGCCAGCGCATCGAGATGATCGGCCGGGACCTCGTCTTCCGCGACCAGACTGCCGCGCCCACGCTCAAGATCGGCCGCATGACCGTCGCCGGTCAGTGAGGTCAGTTCACAGCCGGCGCCGACCAGGCTGACGAGGGCTGCGCGTTCGGGCCGAGCCGCCCGGGCCAGCGCAACACCTTCAGCAGCGCCGTGTAGCTGTCGGTCCAGACGGCCACGGCGGGGAGACCGCGGGCCGGCCTCCAGCGCGGGTCCGTTGCGAGCGTACCGAGATCCGCGAGCTCCCGCGCCATCACCACCCACTCGGACGGCCGCTTCCCCCTGACGTACTCGTCCTCACTGACAACGGCATCGTCCTGGACGAGGGCAGCCAGCCCCGCGTCGCGCGCCAGGTTGGCGAGCACGGGCTCGAACTCCATGTGCCGATTGGAGATGTTGAAGACCAGGATGCCCCGGGGCGCCAGCCTGTCCAGGTAGAGCCTGAGCGCTTCCCGGGTCATGAGGTGGAGGGGCGGCGCGTCAGAGCTGTAGGCATCCAGGACGAGCAGGTCGTACGCTCC
The DNA here is from genome assembly GCA_964509395.1 of uncultured bacterium. Classification (GTDB taxonomy): domain Bacteria; phylum Methylomirabilota; class Methylomirabilia; order Rokubacteriales; family DASRDR01; genus CAZDYT01. The sequence goes on along the minus strand of CAZDYT010000789.1, from coordinate 337 downwards.
GCGCCCCGCGGCGGCCAGGGAGAGTCTCGCATCGCCGAGCACCACCCGAATGTCGGGCGGGCAATCGCGCAGGAACGTGAAGTACCGCGGATCGCGGGCAATGCGCTCGACGGCCGGGTCGATCTCGTAGTAGGTCCAGCGCTGCCCCGGCCGCCCGTGGCAGGCCACGGAGCCCGTCCCGAGACCGACGACGCCGACAGACTTGGGCGCCTGCGCGCCATCGAGTGCGGCGAACACCTGCCCCAGCGGTCCGGTGGCGTGGAAGTAGGCCAGTGGTTCCAACCGCCGGGCCGGGTCCAGGCTCTGCATGCCGTGCAGGGTCGTCCCGTGCATCAGC
>CAZDYT010000788.1:0-2242 GCA_964509395.1 uncultured bacterium | reverse complement strand
AGCATCAGGGTGGAGGAGGGCGTCCGGCTGATCCAGACCACGGCGCCCGTGTCACCGGGCTCGAGCGGGGGAGGGCTCTTCGACGCTCAAGGCCGGCTGGTCGGTGTCACGACCTTCGGCATCATCGGAGGGCAGAACCTCAACTTCGCACTCCCGGGGGAGCTGGTGGCGGAGCTTCACAACCGCCCGGGGCCCGGAACCCTGAGGGTGGTGCCGTCACCTTCCCCGAGCGGGCACTGGACGCGGCACTGGATCTACCTGGACGGCCGGTTGATCGCGGACCGGAACACGGAGACCGAAGCCCTGAGGCCGTTCGAGATGCCCCTTGTGCCGGGGGAGTACGTCGTCGAGGTCGCCTTCCCGCTCGATGGTTTCGGGGTCAGTGTCCCATCGAGGATCCCGTTCGTCTTCGAGCGGTTCGTAGGCCCCGCGATCGGCCCCGGCCGGGTTGTCACGCTCACGTTCGACGTGCTCAACCTCGGCTGGGGTCCCGACACGCCCGTCGTCAGGGTATGGCACCCACGGCCGTCCAGAGGCATCGGACAGCTCGGGGAGCAGGGCCACGCCTACGCCTGGCCAGCGGAGCGTCTGGACTGGTGGGCGATGTGGCTCGATCTGATGCAGCGCCGCGTCAGTGCGTACCAGCGAGACCCCGTGGTGGCCCTGCTGAGCCAGGTCCAGCGCGCCCTCGAGCAATCTCCTCGCCCGGTCCCGGTCGTGAGTGCCGAGCTTCCCGCCGAGTACGGCGGCAGGCGTCAGATGAACGCGGAGCAGATCCAACATCTCAGCCGGTGGCTCAAGCTCAAGTATTGGGAATGGGCGCCCAGGAACCGTCCGAGCCTGCAAGGGGTGCCCGGTCGCGCCAAGATCGAGGAGCTCATTGAGTTGGCCTCGCAGCTCCAGGGAGACTTCGATCGTCGGGTCGAGGCGATCCTGAGCACGCTGCGAGAGCCCCGAAGGTAGCGGAGCCTTCGGCTAGGAGCCTGGCGACCCGGCACTGCCGACACCGCCAGGAAGCGACCCGGGAGCCCAGCGACTCCTGACGCTGGTGCCTGCCGGCGCGAGGCTCGGATCGGCATGGCGCTGCCCCGCTGGGAGCGGGCGCCTAGGAACCACCGCAGCTATCTCGGTGCCAGAGGCGTGTTCACGGGCGAGGCCGCGAACCCACCCGGGTTGATGGTCCCGTTTTCCGCTGGGGACCCGGCTCGAGCCGGTTCGCTCCCCAGTCGCCGCGCGCTCTGCTATCCCGGCTCCCCGCGCCGTCGTCTCGGACCGAGGAGATAGCCGCCCGCTACGACCGCTGCCACCACGACGCCGAGACCAAACGCCACGGTGCGGGCCTGGTCACCCCCGAAAGCCGGTGACAGGAGTCCTCCCACCACAAGCGCCAGCGAAAGCAGCGCGACGAAGATGACCACCGCCACCGTGAGTCGCCTGAGCACTCTCGGAGCTGCGAGGCCGATAATGCCCACGGCAGCCGCCACGAGGATCCCCACGGCGAATGTCACGCTGCGAGCCTCTACAGACCGGAAAGCGGCCGAGACGATACCCCCAAAGACGCCCGTCAGAAACAACAGCACCGCGAACGCCACGACCGCCCCGAGGATCCGCTTCATGGCTGCCCTCGCTCAACGACGGAGTCCGTCCAGCCCCGGCTCTGTCCACGACAGGTGCCCACTGCCCACGGGCGAGGGGCGCCCCGCGCCGGCACGGACCCGCAGGCTAGCCGGTTCAAAGCCGCTTTTTCGCCGCGCCGCCGCGGCCTTTCCCCATGCATCCCCCAGCATAGTCCGCCGCGGGTGCAGCACGCCACAGGGCGGGCGGCTTCTGGGCCAGGTGGGCGCCCGCTCTGGTGCCCGGGGGGCCCGCTGGCTCGGACCGCGACGATCGCGGACGCCACGCGCGCCATGCGGACATCGGCGCCGTGATCGTGGTCGACGAGGGGCGCGTCGGACGCCGAAGGCCAGCAATCCTCCGCCACAAGGCAAGAAGTAATCGGTGGCGCCGCGACACCAATGCCGGCATCGGAGGTGTCCGGATTCATGGACTCCGGCATGATGGCGCGCGGTGGCCGCATCGTGGGCATGCGGAGCATCGCGCTGGTCGGGCGCAATGGCCGGCTGCGTCTCGTCAGGCAGCTCCGCATCAACTTACCTGGCGCGGCGCCCTTGAGGATCCCGCACCCCCTTGTTCCTACCCTGAACGGACCGGCCCGCGATTCTTCGCCTTCATATTCCGCAGC
>CAZDYT010000787.1:0-2248 GCA_964509395.1 uncultured bacterium | reverse complement strand
GGCCCGGAGCGCGCTGGCCGCGCTCGCCGACCCCCAGGACGTCACCCACCCCACCCTGCGGGAGGTCCTCGTGGCGCTCCGGCAGCACCCGGAGACGAGACCGGATGCGCTCATGCAGCAATTGCCGGGTGACGCCGAGCGCGCCCTCCTCTCCCGGCTTCTCCTCGAGGAGCGGGCCTGGCCCGAGCCGGTCGCCGCGGGCATCGAGGATTTCCAGCGCCGCCTCGACCGCCGGTCCCAGCTGCGCCGCATCCGCGAGATGACCCAGGCGATCGCCCGGGCCCAGGCCGACGGGACCCCGGACCTCAGCGAGCTGCAGGTGGCGCTCCGGGGTGCCGCGCGGCGAGTCCGCGAGCTGACGATGCCGAAATCCTCACCACCGGCCGGGAGCGACGACCCGGAGGCCACCGCGCGCAACCGCAGCGACCACACCCCAGAAGAGAGCGCCGGCCCCGAGACCGAAGGCCCGAGGGACCAGGCCGGAGACCCGCGTCGCGACGAGACCCCAGAAGGGAGCGACGGCCGGAGGGCCGCAGGCCCGGAGCGTCGCGACCAGATGCCAGAAGGGAGCGACGGCCGGAGGGCCGCAGGCCCGGAGCCTCGCGACCAGATGACGGAGGATGTCCGTCCATGAGCGACGACCCCAAGCTGGAAGAGCTCGACAAACTCATCTCGATTGGCAAGCAGAAGGGCTACGTGACCTACGACGAGGTCAACGACGCCCTCCCCTCGGACATGGTCTCCCTGGACCAGCTCGACGACATCATGATGATGTTCGGGGCGATGGACATCGAGGTCGTCGACTCGGCCAAGGCCGCCCGGATCCCCGCCGAGATCGAGGAGGTCCTGGAAGAGCGCGAGGAGCCGGCCGCGGGCGAGAGTGGTGAGGCCATCGACCTCACGCCGGGGCCTATCGGCCGCACCGAGGACCCCGTTCGGATGTATCTCCGGGAGATGGGGCGGGTGTCGCTCTTGACGCGCGAGGGCGAGATCGTGCTCGCCAAGCGGATCGAGGAGGGCAAGGAAGAGGTGACCCGCGCGGTCCTCAGGACCAACCTGGCCAAGCGCGAGTTCCAGGCACTCCGGGAGGGGCTCCGGAAGCAGCGCATCTCGGTGCGGGACATCGTGGACAGCTCGGACGAGGACTTCGCCGAGGAGAAGGAAGAGGAGCTCGTCCGCAGCGTCCTCGCCGGGCTCGCCCTGGTCGAGCGGCTCGTGCGCGAAACCCAGGCCCTCTACCGCGAGCGGAAGAAGCTCGGCCCCCGCCATCCCAGGCGCCAGAAGCTCGACCTCGCCATCCGGACCAAAGAGGAGCGGATCTTCTCGACCCTGCGGGAGATGGGGCTCAACTCGGGCGTCATCGAGCGGCTCGCCCAGCGGCTCAAGCAGCTGGTCGCCAAGGTGGCGCGGGCGGAGCGGGAGCTCCTGCTCTGGAGCAACCCCGAAAAGGGGAAGGTCGAAGAATTCCAGGCGTTCATCACCTCGCTCGACGAGTCCGAGGATGCGGACCTCCTCAACACCCCGAGCGACCGGCGACTCCCCCCGCACGAGCGGTGGAAGCGCTACGCCATGCGGAAGATCAAGCGCGTCGAGACCGAGGCCGAGGCGAAAGTGGACGAGCTCAAGCGCATCGTCCGCATCATCCGCGGCGGCGAGGAAAAGGCGGCCCAGGCGAAGAAGGAGATGGTGGAGGCCAACCTCCGGCTCGTCATCTCCATCGCCAAGAAGTACACCAACCGCGGGCTCCAGTTCCTCGATCTCATCCAGGAAGGGAACATCGGCCTCATGAAGGCCGTGGACAAGTTCGAGTACCGCCGGGGCTACAAGTTCTCGACCTACGCCACGTGGTGGATCCGTCAGGCCATCACGCGCGCCATCGCCGACCAGGCGCGCACCATCCGTATCCCCGTGCACATGATCGAGACCATCAACAAGCTCATCCGCACCTCCCGGCAGCTCGTACAGGAGCTGGGGCGTGAGCCTACCCCCGAGGAGATCGCGGTCAAGATGGACGTCCCTGTGGAGAAGGTGCGGAAGGTCCTCAAGATCGCCCAGGAGCCGATCAGTCTGGAGACGCCGATCGGCGAGGAAGAAGACAGCCACCTCGGGGACTTCATCGAGGACAAGCAGGTGGTCTCCCCCGTGGAGTCGATCATCGGCCTGAGCCTTCGGGAGCAGACCAACAAGGTCCTCGCCACGCTCACGCCGCGCGAGGAGAAGGTGCTGCGGCTGCGCTTCGGGCTCACCG
>CAZDYT010000786.1:0-2252 GCA_964509395.1 uncultured bacterium | reverse complement strand
CGTCGGCGGCCCTCAACGTATGCGGCATACGCCTCGGGCCGCCTCCTCCCTGCGTTCTAGCGGTGCTCGGGCTTCGGCCCGGGACATGGGCTGACCGGGGTTCGCGCGTTGCAGGTCGTCTGGTCGCGGGAATGAGGCCCGCGCCAGGTCTCGGCCCCGCTCTGGTGACCCCTGACGAATGACCGCCGCGCCGGTCGTGCTCGCGCCCGAGCTCTGCTACGCCGGCGGCGCGTTCCACCGGGACTGGGTGGTGGCCGTCCGGGGCGGCCGCGTCGCCGCGGTCGGGCCGCGGGCCGCCGTCGCCGGCGCGGGTCCGGACGCCGTCACGGCGCTTCCCGGCCGCGTCCTCCTCCCTGGCGGCGTGAACGCCCACAACCACTCCTTCCAGTCGCTCCTGCGCGGGCTCGGCGACGACCTCGACTTCATGAGCTGGCGGGACCGCGTGCTCTACCCCTTCTCGCGACGCCTGGACGCGCGGGGGATCGAGATCGGGGCCGCCTTCGCGTTTGCCGAGATGCTGCGGCACGGGATCACGACCGTCGTGGACTTCTTCTATCTCCAGGCGGGCGGGAACGCGAACGCCGAGGCGGTCATCCGGGCGGCGAAGCGCGTCGGGATCCGGCTCGTGCTCGCGCGGGCGTTCTACGACTGGGAGGGCGCGCCCCCGGAGTACCGGGAGACGCCGGCCGAGGCGACGGAGCGCTGCCGCGCGCTCATGATCCGGTACGCCGGCGACCCCACGGTCACCGTGCAGCCCGCGCCCCACAGTCTCCACGGCGCCTCGCCGGACATGATCCGCGCGGGGGCGGAGGTGGCCGGCGCCGCGGGCGTGCCGTTCCACATCCACGTGGCCGAGTACCGGTCCGAGCGCGAGACGATCGAGCGTCGGCACGGGCTCACGCCCGTGCGCTACCTCGACAAGCTCGGCGTCCTCGGCCCCCGGATGATCGGCGTCCACTGCGTCTGGCTCGACGAGGGGGAGCTCCGGCTCATGGCCGAGCGCGGGGCCCGCGTCGCCTACTGTCCCTCCGCCAACATGATCCTCGGGGACGGCGTGACCCGGCTCCGCGAGATGCGGGCGCTCGGGATCCCCGTCGCCCTCGGCACCGACGGCGGGTGCACGAACAACCGCCTCTCGATCTTCGAGGAGATGCGGATGGCGGCGCTCCTCCAGAAGGTCACGCACCTGGACGGGACGGCGTTCACCGCCGAGGAGGCCTTCCGGCTCGGCACCGCGGGGGGGGGCGAGGTGCTCGGGCTGCCGCTCGGCGAGATCGCCCCGGGGCAGCTCGCGGACCTGGTGGCGCTGGACCTCGGCCACCCGTCGCTCCACCCGCCCCTCCGGCTGCTCAAGAACATCGTGTATGCTCTGTCGCCCCAGGCGATCACCGACGTCTGGGTCCACGGCGCGGCGGTGGTCCGCGATGGCCGGCTCCTCACGACGGACCAGGCGGCGCTCCTCGCGGACGTTCGGGCGCTGACTCACGATTGGACGCTCTGACCGAGGAGGTCGGAGGCCTCAGCAGGCGCTTCGCGGGTCGAGCCGTGCGGGACGCGACCCCTCCCCTCGGCGCCTGATCGGATGGGCGCGCTGCGCCGCGCGGTCTTCACCGGCCTCTATTGCGGGAGCCGCGCCCTCGAGCGCGCGGCGACCGCGTTCGCCCATGTCGCCGCCGGAACCCTCCGGCTCCACGAGCTGCGGCACGCCATCCGGCGCCAGTGGGAGGAGTCGAGCGCCCGCGAGTCGGAGCGCCACATCGCTTCGGGCCTCATGCCATGGGAGCAGGCACTGTATCTCCCGTTGCTCAGACCCGGGGATCGGATCCTCGTGGTCGGCTGTGGCAACGGGCGGGACCTGCTGGCGCTCCTCGAGCGGGGATTCCGGGCCGACGGTCTGGATCTCTCGCCTCGATGCACGGCCATTGCGCGGGACGTCCTCGACCGGCGGGGCCTCCGGGCGAATCTCGTTGCGGCCGACATCACGACGACGGCGCTCCCCGCCCCGGTGGACGTCGTCATCTTCTCGTGGTTCTGCTACGGGTACATCCCGCAGGCCGAGACGCGGGTCGGCATGCTCCGCCGGGTGAAGGCCCAGCTGAATCCGGGTGGCCGGATCCTGATCAGCTACATCCCGTCTCCCGCCCCGCCCCGGCGCCTGCCGATCCGCCTCGCCCGGCTCGGGGCCCGGCTCTGCGGGTCCCACTGGCAGCCGGAGTACGGCGACCGCGTCTTCCTGGCCGGTCCGGACCAGT
>CAZDYT010000785.1:0-2252 GCA_964509395.1 uncultured bacterium | reverse complement strand
TGGGACTTTGTTAGCTGGTTGAAGGCTCTTCTCCCTTCACGTCGAACGGTGTCCGCGCACGCGGTCATCGTTCGAAGGAGGGGGAGATGGAGGCTGTACTCGCACCCGAGATGCCGGCCGCGGATGCACGCGAGCGCTTGGTCTCTTTCGTCGAGGACGTCGTCTGCGGGCTTCCGCATCCCCGCCAGCGGGGGAACGCGGGGCTCTACGTGCGCGGCCTGATCGAGCAGGGCGGCCGCAAGAGCCTGCAGCCGACGCTCTTTCGCCTGGGCGAGGACGCGGCCCGCTACGAGTCGCTGCAGCAGTTCCTCGCCGACTCGCCCTGGGATCCGAGGCTGCTGGTCAGGGCGTGCGCTGAGCGGGTGGCGCCCGAGCTTTCCGTGTCGGCCTGGGTCGTCGACGACACCGGCATCCCCAAGGACGGCGCTCACTCGCCGGGCGTCAAGCGCCAGTACTCGGGCACGCTCGGCAAGATCGGCAACTGTCAGATCACGGTCAGCGTGCACGCCGTCGGCGAGCGCGGCACCCTCCCCCTCGGCTGGCGCCTCTACCTGCCGGAGGAGTGGTGCGACGACCTGCCCCGTCGGCGCAAGGCGAAGATCCCAGACGAGGTCACCTTCCAGACGAAACCCGCCCTTGTCGCCGCCCTCTGCGAGCAGGCGGCCGGCTGGGAGATCCCGACTGCCCCGATTCTCGCCGACTGCGCCTACGGCGACGACAGCGCCTTCCGCGCCCGCCTGGCTGAGCTCGAGCTCGAGTACGTCGTCGCCGTCTCTGCGCAGATCGGCGTGTTCGGGCCGGAGACGAGCTTCGCCGTCCCCGAGCGGAGGGCGAAGCGGGGCCGGCCGCCGAGCGTGCCCCGTCCCGACCGGGATCCCGAGTCGGTGCGCGCCCTCGCCGAGCGCCTGCCCGCCGAGGCCTGGCAGACCGTGCCCTGCCGCACGACCCCGGCGGGCGAGGAGGTCGCAAGCCGCTTCGCCTTCGTCCGCGTCGTCGCCGCCCACCCGGTCACACGCGATCACACGTCGCCGCGCGAGGAGTGGCTGATCATCGAGTTGCCCGCGGGCGAGGAGGCGCCGAGCGACTACTGGCTCTCGAACCTGCCCGAGGACGCGCAGCCGGAGCGGCTCGCCCGCCTCGCCCGTCTGCGCTGGACGATCGAGCTCGACTACCGCCAGCTCAAGGGCGAGCTCGGGCTTGACCACTACGAGGGCCGCAGCTACCTCGGCTTCCACCACCACTGCGCCCTCGTCACCTGCGCGCATGCCTTCCTGACGCTGGAGCGGCTGTGCCCAAAAGCACAGCGGCCGGCCTGACGCTGCCGCAGGCGGTTGAGCTTCTCCAACCTCTGCTGCGGTGTTGGGACGGCCGCTGCCGCACCTGTCGTCAACCCGTTGACCTCGACCAGCTCGTGCTCCTCCAGCGGCGTGAGTAACAAAGTCCTACTAGGAGACCGCTGAAGAAGTCGAATCGCGGTTTGCCTCTGCCGGGGCGCGCGGTCTCCTCTTGAGGATCGATCCTCTCGCTCCGATTTGTCTTCTCATGCCGCTTGTGCGCGTAGGACGGCTCCGATCGGGTGTAGGTTGACGAGCACGGCAGTCCAGGTGGCCTGGAAGGCGGCCTTACGCCGGCCGCGGTAGCGGCTCTTGCGGGCGTGGTAGCGGTGGACGAGCAGGCCGAGCAGCCGCTCGATCCGTGGCCGGGAGCGGCGCAGGTGCTCGCGCACGCCCTCGTCCTCGAGAGCTGCGCGCCCGGCCTGGAGAAGGTCTTCACGGCGGGCGATCTCGATCAGGCGACCGCGCTCGTAGGGAGCGCAGCGGGGCTTGAGTGAGCAGGCGCTGCAGGTCGCGACGGGAAAGCGGAGGACACGTTCGCCAGAGGCCCGCGTCCGCTCGGGAATGGCGGCCACCGCACCGGCCGGGCAGGTGACGGTGCCGGCGTCCAGGTCGATCACGAAATCCCTCTTGTGCAGGCGGCCCTCGCGCACACCCGAGGTCGGCACGGGGGCGAGCACCTGGAGGGCGTGCGCCTCCAGATCCTCGCGCGTCTCCTGGTCGCCGTAGGCGGTGTCGCCGAGCAGGCGCTTGGGACGCATCCGCGCCGGCTGGGAGGCGACGAGCGGTTCGGCTTGCGGCCCATCCTGCTCGCAGGCCGGCTCGACCGCGACCGCAGTCAGGATCGGCCGGTCGCTGTTCGTCGCGGCGGCGTGGATCTTGTAGCCGTCGAAGCGCTGTCGCTTCGACTTGTGCCCA
>CAZDYT010000784.1:0-2260 GCA_964509395.1 uncultured bacterium | reverse complement strand
GCGGGCCCTACGGGATCCGCGCCAACATCGTGAACCCGGACGCCGTCTTCCGCGAGTCGGGCCTCTGGTCGGAGGAGGTCCGCCGGGAGCGGGCGCGGGCTCAGGGCATCTCCGTGGGCGAGCTCGAGGAGTTCTACCGCAAGCGCAACCTCCTCGGGGTCTCCGTCCTCCCCGAGGACGTCGCCGAGGCGGTCCTCTTCTTCGCCTCGGACCGGTCGGCCAAGACGACCGGCTGCACGCTGACGGTCGACGGCGGCCTCCGCGACGCCTTCCCGCGCTGAGTGCCCGGAGTCGCCCGGGCCCCCTGCCGGCTTCTTCCGGGGCGAGGCCTGCCGGGATCTCGACGACGTCGGCCTCCGGAAGCTCACCATCGGTCCCAGTGGTCCGCGAATTTGACTTGACGACCCGCCGGGAAGGGTGCTCTATTCCGCCTGTGCTCCTCCGAGTAGTTGAAGGTAAAGCGCCGCAGGGTGGCGCCGCGGGTGGCGAGTAGGGCGAGGAGGCCGGCATGCCCAATGCAACGCAAGGCTCGGTGGCTTCGCTGTGGCGATACCCGGTCAAGTCGATGCTCGGAGAGGAGCTCAGCGCTATCGAGGTGACGGAACGCGGTCTCCTCGGCGATCGGGCGTACGCCCTGGTAGACAGCGCCGATGGAAAGGCCGCGACTGCCAAGAACCCGAGGAAGTGGCCGACGCTCTTCGGCCTCCGCGCAACGTTCATCGAGCCGCCCCGGCCTGGGGCGGGCGTGCCGTCGGTCCGTATCACCCTGCCGGATGGCACCACGGTCACGAGCCAGCAGGCGGATCTCAACCAGGTCCTCTCAAGGGCGCTCGGCCGCACGGTGACACTGAATGCCGCCGGGCGCGGCCACGCGGGAACCGTGAATGCCGAGGAATACTGGCCCGACATGGAGGGACTCGACCACAGGGACACCGTCACCGACTTCCCTCTCCCCGAGGGGACGTTCTTCGACTGTGCGATGGTGCATCTGCTGACGACCGCCACGCTCGACCGGCTCCACCAACTCTATCCGCAAGGGCGCTTCGAGGTCCCGCGCTTTCGTCCCAACGTCGTGGTGGCGCCTGCCTCGGGTGAGACGGACTTCGTCGAGAACGCCTGGGTCGGCCACACGCTCGCCATCGGCGATTCGGTCCGCCTCAACATCACCGGGCCCTGCGTCCGCTGTGTCATGACGACCCTGGCCCAAGGGGACCTGCCACGGGATCCGGGCATCTTGCGCACGGCGGCTCAACACAACAAGGTCAGCGTCGGTGTCTACGCGACAGTTGACCGCGTCGGCACGATCCGTCGCGGCGATGCGGTCAGGGTTGAGTAAGCGCGCCGGGCGCGGGCGTCGGTCGTTCTAACCGTCTCGACAGACGGAGGGTCGCGAATGGCTCCATCGCTCTACGAACGATTGGGTGGCGTGTATTCCATTGCCGCCGTCGTCGACGACTTCATCGATCGCGTCATGGACGACCCGCGACTGAACGCGAACCCGAAAGTCGCCGAAGCGCATCACCGGGTCTCCCGAGCCGGCTTCAAGTACCTCGTGACCGAGATGGTTTGTTGGGCGACCGGGGGTCCGCAAAAGTATACCGGCCGCTCCATGCTCGACTCCCACGCGCACCTGGGGATCACCGAGGATGAGTGGCAGGCCTTCCTGGCCGACTTCCGCGCGTGCCTGGAGAAATTCGCCGTCCCCCAGGTCGAGCAAGCCGAGCTCTTCGCGATCGTGGACGGCACGAAGAAGGACATCGTCCGGCCGGCCGACGACAGGCCATAAGCATCGCCTCGACACGTCGAACGCGGCCCTGATCCCGCCCGCGACCGGGGCCACCGACATCGGGCCTGACTGGCGCTCCCGACCCGAGCTATGCTGAGGGGTCACCATATCGAGCCGGAGGGGGGAGCATGACGGCTTCACGGCTCGTCCTCGTGGTCGGCCTGACGCTCGGCCTCGTCGCCGTGCCGCCCGCCGCTGAGGCGGTGGGGAAGGTCTACCGGGTCGGCTACCTGTCTCCCGGCGACTCCCGCCACGCCCGTTCGCAGCCTCGAAGCCCTCCGGCGACGGCTCCGCGAGCTGGGCTACGTGGAGGGCGCGAACGTCGTCATCGAGTATCGATTCGCGGAGGGGAACGTGGGGCGTCTCCCCGCGCTGGCGGCGGAGCTGGTTCGGCTCACCCCGGACGTCCTCGTGACCCAGACCTCCCCGGCCGCCGTGGCAGCCCAAACGGCGAACGGCACGATCCCCATCGTG
>CAZDYT010000783.1:0-2267 GCA_964509395.1 uncultured bacterium | reverse complement strand
GGAGGGCTGGGGACCGTCCTCGGCCCGGTGTACGGCGCGGTCATCCTGGTGCCGATCGCCGAGCTGACCCGCGCGGTCTGGGGCGGGGGGCTCCAGGGGGTCCACCTCATCGTCTACGGCGTGCTGCTGATGGCCGTGATCCTCTACGCGCCGCAGGGGGTGGAGGGCTGGGTCCGACGCCGCGCGCTCGGCCTCGTCCGGTGGGTTGCGGGCCACCTCGCTCCGACGGGAGAGGTGGCCCCGGCGGCGCCGGCCAGCGTCCCGACCATCGTGGCGCCCGCGGGCCCGCTGCTCGGCCGGGCCGCCGCGTCGGGGAATGGCCAGCCGCTCCTGACGCTCCGACGCGTGAGCCGGAGCTTCGGCGGGGCGATCGCGCTGCGGGACCTCTCGCTCGAGGTCCGCGCCGGCGAGGTGGTCGGGCTCATCGGCCCCAACGGGGCGGGGAAGACCACCGTCTTCAATCTCATCACCGGGTTCCTTGCGCCCGATGCCGGCGAGATCGCCTTCGGGGGCACCGACCTGACCCGGTTCCGGCCGGATGCCATCAACCGGCTCGGGATCGCGCGGACTTTTCAGATCGTCCGGCCCTTCCCCAAGCTGAGCGCGCAGGACAACGTCGTGGTGGCCGCGCTCCCGCGCGCGGCGGGCGTCGCGGAGGCGCGCCGGGAGGCCGAGCGGTGGCTCGCCTACGTCGGGCTCGCCCATCGCGCGGACGTGCCAGCCGACGGGCTGAGCACGGGCGAGCGGAAGCGGCTGGAGCTGGCGCGCGCCCTCGCCACGCGGCCGCGGCTCCTGCTCCTCGACGAGGTGATGGGAGGCGTGGACCAGCAGAGCCTCCCGGGGCTCGTGGGCCTCATCCAGAAGATCAAGGGCGAGGGCCTCACCCTCCTCGTCATCGAGCACAACCTCCGGGTGGTGACGGCGGTCGCGGACCGGCTGATCATGCTCAACCTCGGCGAGAAGGTCTGCGAGGGGAAGCCGGAGACGGTCGTCGGCGACCGGGCGGTGGTGGAGATCTACGTGGGGAGCGCTCGTGCTCTCCGTTGAGCACCTCGAGGTGCGCTACGGCGGCTACCTCGCGCTGAACGACGTCTCACTCGAGGTGCCACGGGGCCAGGTGGTCTGCCTCATGGGCGCCAACGGCTCGGGGCAGTGCTCGCTCCTGATCGCGGTCTCCGGCCTCGTCCGGCCGGCAGCGGGGACCGTGACCTTCGATGGCCTGCCCCTCACCGCGGTGCCGACCTACCGGCTGCGCGGCATGGGCCTCGCGCACGTGCTCGAGCGGCGGCGTCTCTTCCCGTACATGACGGTGCTGGAGAACCTGCTGCTCGGCGCCTACCTGCCGGCCCTCCGGCCGCAGCGGGCCGAGGCGCTCGAGCGCGTGTTCGCCCTCTTTCCGGTGCTCCGCGACCGGCGCGCGCAGCTCGCCTCGACGCTGTCGGGGGGCGAGCAGCAGATGGTAGCGATCGCCCGGGCGCTCATGGCGCGGCCGCGATTCTTCATGGTCGACGAGCCGTTTCTCGGCCTCGCGCCGCGCCTGGTCGTCGAGATGGCCGAGACGATCCAGCGGATCAACGGCGAGGGCGTCACGGTCCTGTTCACCGAGCAGAACATCCAGCAGTCGCTCGCCATCGCCCACCGGGGCTACATCCTGGAGAGCGGGCGGCTGGCCCTGGCGGGGTCGAGCGCGGAGCTCCTGGCCGACGGGCGGCTCCACCGGATCTACATGGGCCTCGGCGGCGACCGCTGAACCGCGAGGAGAGTATCCATGTCACGGGAAGAGACGCCGGATCGCGCGCAAACGAGGTGCTGGGCTGCCGGCCGGCCGGCCGCGGGGAGGACTCAGGCCCGGCCGCATTCGGGAGGACGGATCATGGCGAAGATCGAGAAGTACGGCGCGCCAGGCGTGTACGACCCCCCGGGCTACAGCCAGGGCATCAGGGTGACGGGCGCCCAGACGATCCTCTTTCTGGCCGGACAGGTCGCCTACGACAGGGACGGCAGCGTGAAGCATCGGGGCGACTTCAAGGGGCAGGCGCGCGAGGTGTTCGCCGCCATCAAGGCGCTCGTGGAGGCCGGCGGCGGCACCCTCGACAACGTCGTCAAGATCACCACCTACGTCACCGACGCCCGCTACCGCCCCGAGTTCCGCGCCGTCCGCGAGGAGTTCTTCGGCGCCAAGGGTCCCGCCTCCACGATGGTGGAGGTGAGCGCGCTCGCGCACCCCGACTACCTCGTCGAGGTGGAGGCGATCGCGGTCGTCTGAG
>CAZDYT010000782.1:0-2280 GCA_964509395.1 uncultured bacterium | reverse complement strand
GGCCACCTCCTCTACGTCACCGGCGACTACCGGGCCGCGCGCCCGCTCCTCGAGCGCGCGCTCACGCTTCGTGAGCAGGCGCTCGGGCCCACTCATCCCGTCGTGGCCGTCAGCCTCACCGATCTGGCGCTCGTCCTCTCCGCCACGGGCAACCTGGCCGGGGCCACCGCCCTGCACGAGCGCGCGCTCCAGATCCGCGAGCGCGCCCTCGGCCCGAATCACCCCGGGGTCGCCGCCAGCCTCCACGACCTCGGCGAGCTCAGGCGGGAGGGGGGCGACTACGCGGCGGCGCGGCGGCTCCACGAGCGGGCGCTCCGGATCCGCGAGCAGGCCTTCGGCCCCAGTCATCCCGGGGTCGCGCGCAGCCTTCATGCCCTCGGCGCCGTCCTCCTGCTCACCGGCGATTACGCCGCGGCCCGGCCGTTGTTCGAGCGGGCGCTCCAGATCCGCCAGCAGGCGCTCGGCCCCAAGCACCCCGCGGTGGCGGCCACCCTCGCCGATCTCGCCCGTCTCGTCCGGATGAGCGGCGACTCCGCCCGGGCGCGCACCCTTTCCGAGCAGGCGCTCCAGATCCGGGAGCAGAGCCTCGGGCCCACCCATCCCTGGATCGGGTGGAGCCTCAACAACCTCGCCTCGATCCTCCGCGCGACCGGCGATCTCGCCGGCGCCAGGCCGCTCTTCGAGCGCGCGTTGTCCATCGCCCGAGGCGCGTCCGTCCCCGAGCTCCGATGGCGCGCCGCCTGGAGCCTGGGAGGCCTTCATGAGCGCGAGGGCCGGCCTCGTGAAGCGTTGCCGCTCTACCGCGAGGCCGTGGCGACGCTCTCGGAGCTGGCCGGTCAGTTCGAGGCGGAGGAGACGCGGACCCAATACCTTCAGGGCGAAAGCCGGCTCGGCGTCTACGATGCCCTCGCCCGGCTGCTCCTCAGGTTGCACGAGGAGGACCGGACACAGGGCTACGACCGGGAAGCCTGGGCGTTGCTCCAAGCCAAGAAGGGGCGGGTGATCGCCGAGGCCCTCGCGGGGGCTCGCCCGGAACCCCAAAACCCGAAGGCCCGGCAGGCGGTCGAGGACGTTCAGGCCAGGCAGGATCAGCTCCTGGCCCTCGAGCAGGCTCTCCGGGAGGAGCAGGCGAAGGCACCCCAGGAGCAGCAGGCCGAGCGCCTCCAAAACCTCACCACCCTCCTGGCCCAGACGAAGGCGGACTACCTGGCGCAGGTTCAGGGCTTCCTCGCACAGTACCCCCAGTACAAGAGCTCGTTCGTGGACCAGCAGACGGTGGACCCCAAGGCCCTCGCCAAGTTCGCCGGACGGCTTCCGGCCGGGACGCTGGTGGTCCAGTACTTCGCGGCGCCGGATGCGCTCTACCTCTTCGTGGTCGCGCCGGGCGGGGTGTTCCGGGTGAAGAGCCAGGCCGTGTCGCAGGCCGAGCTGTACGACGAGATCAAGCAGTACCGGCACCACCTCGAGCGGGCCGCGAGCCAGCGACTCCCGTGGGCCGATGACGGCTCCGACGCCTACCGCCGGGACGTCGCGCCCTTGAAGGCGCTCACGGGGAAGCTCGCCGCGCACCTCTTGGGGCCGATCGAGGCCGAGCTCGAGGCTCATCGAGAGCTGATCCTGATCCCGAACGACTTGCTCCTCTATCTCCCGATCCATGCCCTGACCCGACGACTGCCCGACGGGTCGGTCCGGTTCCTGGCCGAGACCCACGCGGTCAGCTACCTGACCCAGCTCGAGCTGGTGGACCTCCTCAACCCCGCTCCGCCGACGCCGAATGCGCCTCTCCTGGCGCTGGCGAACCCGGACGGGAGCCTCCCGGGCGCGAGCCGCGAGGTCCGCGCGCTCGTGAGGGTGCGCCCCGCCGTCACCACGCTGGACGGGTCGCAGGCGACGAAGGAGCGCTTCCTGGCCCTCGCGTCCCAGTTCCCCCACCTCCATCTCGCCACGCACGGGGTCCTCGACCCCCAGCGGCCCGAGCGCTCTTACCTCCTGATGGCGGGCGCTGACGAGGCGAGCCAGCGCCTCGGCATTCGCGAGATCGCCGGCCTGAACCTCCGGAACGGGCTCGCGGTCCTCTCGGCCTGCGACACGGCGCTGGGGGAGCAGGTGCCGGGGGCCGCCCTGATCACGCTCGCCGCCGCCTTCAGCCAGGCCGGGGCGGAATCCATCGTGGCGTCCTTGTGGGAGGTCAACGATGCGGCGACGCGGGACTTCATGGTGGCGTTCCACGGGGCGCTGGCCAGGACCGGCCGCGCGGCCGCCTTCCAGCAGGCCCAGCTC
>CAZDYT010000781.1:0-2281 GCA_964509395.1 uncultured bacterium | reverse complement strand
CCCCTGATCTCCTCCGCTGCGCTGCGCCAGGCCCTGTTCCTGCGCTTCTACGGCGATGACTTCGACGCCGACACCCGGGAGAAGATCCTTCGTGCCCTGGGGACGCGACCCGCGCCAGACGGGAGCGGCGGGAGACCACGCTCGCCGGACGGCGCATGACCCCGTCCCGCTCACGACCGCGCCGGTCGAAGCCGAAGCGTCGGGCCTCCGCCCTTGAGGACCGGGTCGCGGTCTACGTGGACTCGCCGCTGATGACCCACCGCGTGCGCTTCAAGCGCCAGCTCTTCGCCCGGATCCACGGGAACTACGGGGTCTACCGGACGTGGGTCCGCCTGGGTCGCGGAGACCTCGACTCGGGCTGCACCTGTCCGTCCGAGTGGCGGCCGTGCAAGCACGTCCGAGCGCTCGAGCGCACGTGGCGCGTCAATCGCGCGAGCTTCTTCGACGTGGCCGGCTTCCTGAAAGGGCTCGCCGGCCGGTCGAAGGCCGAGCTGGTCGAGACGATCGGCCGGCTCATCGCGCGGGCCCCCGAGGGACTCGCCGCTCTGGGCGTCAAGGGCTTCGAGGACGAGGAGCCCGAAGACCCGGACGCTCACGACGAGGACGGCGAGTGGCGGTGAGGAGCCCGGCGGCCGAGGCCGCGAGGCCCGGCCATCCGCGAAGTCCGGAGGCATCATGACCGCACCCGTCACGCAGTCGCTCGACGACCTGATCGAGGAGATCGTGACCTGGCCCGTCGGGATGCCGGTGCGCGCGATGGAGGGGGTGCTGGCCAGGGGGGCGTCCGCGGTCCCCGCCCTGCTCGGGGCGCTGGCTCGCTGGCAGGCCGATCAGGAGCGCGACCGGCTCTGGCTCATCGTCCTCCTCGGCGAGCTCAGAGACGCCTCGGCCGTCGAGCCGCTGATCGGCTGGATGCGCCCGACCGACGACGAGACCCTGGCGCTCGCGGCCGTCGAGGCCCTGGCCAAGATCGGCCCGCCGGCGGTGCCGCCCCTGCTCGAGGCCGCCCGCGCGCCCGATCCGCGGCTCCGGCTCTGCGCCTACGCGGGCCTGGGCGGGATCCCGGACGATCGCGGCTATGGCGTCCTGGTCGAGGCCCTCGGCCACGACCCTGAGCTGGGCGACGTGGCCGCCATGGCCCTGGGCGATCAGGGACGACCCGACGCGCTTGCGGCCCTCTACGAGGCGTACCGGACCTGTGAGCCCTGGCAGCGGATCGAGTTCGAGGACGTCCTGAGGGACCTGCACCGGGGCCATCGTCGGACGCCCCTGTGGACTCGGGACTGGCGGCTCCGCTACCGGCGCCAGCCGGCCCTGGGAAGCTTCCTGCCGAGCTGGGTCTCGGTGGCGATGCTGATGGAGCGCCAGGCCGAGCGGAGAGCGGAGCGGGTCGTGATCCCGCTCCGGCCGCTCGAGGAGATCGTCGAGGAACCGCCGGAGCCCGACGAGCCTCCCGAGACCTGCGAGGAGTGCGGCGCGCCGCTCGAGCGTCCGACCGGCGTGCCGGCCTGTCCCGAAACCGCCCTCGACACCACGATGTACCAGCTCCGGTTCCTGGCCGAGGCCCGGGAAGACGGGGTCGAGGACCTCTTCGCGCTGCTCGACGAGCTGGACGCCCGGGAGTGGGAGCACCTGGAGCGGGGCGAGCCGCCGACCCCGCGCGCCCGGGAGCGCTGGCGCGACGAGCGCGACGAGCTCTGGCACTGCCGCCGGACCTGCGAGTGGCTCATCGAGCAGGGCGCCGAGGCCGTGAGCCCGGCCCGCGCCCGGCTCCTCGCCGAAGCGTCGCGGCTCGCCGAGCGCCACGGAGACCCGGAAGGATACCTCACGCCGGTCCCGCGGCCCGCGGCGCGCGGTCCCCGGGTGGGGCGAAACGATCCCTGCCCCTGCGGCTCAGGCCGGAAGTACAAGCGCTGCTGCCTGGGCCGCGACCGCGAGCCGCGCTCGTGAGATGGGCCGGCACGATCTGTCGAGGCGCATCTCGATCAATCCGAATGTGTGCTTCGGCAAGCCGTGCATCCGGGGGACCCGCATCTGGGTCTCGCTCACCCTGGACAACCTGGCCGAGGGCGTCAGCGAGCCGGAGCTCCTCGACGAGTACCCGCAGCTGATGCCGGACAACATCCGGGCCGCCATCGCGTATGGCGCCGAGATGGCCCGCGAGCGCTTCGTCGACATCCCGACCGACAGGCCGGCCGCAGGGTAGCGCAGGGCGTGCCGTGGAGCCTCGACGAGCCGAGGAGGAGGAGACTGAAAGGGCGGTCGATCGAAGGCGCGGAGG
>CAZDYT010000780.1:1620-2283 GCA_964509395.1 uncultured bacterium | reverse complement strand
GGCGGGCGGACCGGGCGGTGCGGGCATCTCCGCCGCCTGCGGCGCGGCCATGGGATCGGGCGGCGCGGGGCCGCCGTACCTCGCGACGAGGAGACCGAGCACGACGCCGAAGAGGAGGATCCCGAGCGCCCCGCCGGTGAGGACGAGCGGCCGGCGCGTCCAGGGGGTGGCGGCCGGGGCCGTCGCGGCGGGGGTGGGGTCCCCGGGCGGGCGGGGGGCTGACGGTGGCAGCGCGTCCAGCCGTTTGAGGATCGCGCTGGCGCGGGCCTCGTAGCGCGCCCGCAGCTCCGCGTAGTCGGCCTCGCTCAGGAGCCCCGCCTGGTGGTCCCACTCGAGCTCGCGGATCGCCCGGAGCGCCAGGAGTTTCTCGGCTTCGAGGTCGGCCCGCGGGTCGTCCGCCGGAACCGGAAGCGGCGCTCGCCGGCGGCCGAGGAGCGGCCAGAGCACGAACACGGCGGCCGGGAGGCCGAAGGCGAGCACGGCGAGGGCGACGGCCACGGGCCCTATCCGGCCAGCGGGGAGACCAGCGCCGGCCCAGGGCCGCGCCCGGACCCGAAGCGCGGCTCTTGTGCCCCGGGCAACACGCCGACGCACAAAAGCACTCCTCGTGCAGGATGTGACCGGCGAGATCCGGATGGGTGGTGTCGATCGCCGTGTCGAGGA
>CAZDYT010000780.1:0-1610 GCA_964509395.1 uncultured bacterium | reverse complement strand
GGCCGCGCCGAGACCCGAAGCGATCAAGGACGCCGGCGGGTACTTGTGCCCGAAGGGAGCGCGCGGGACGCGGAGATGCGACGGGTGTCGGCACGGCCCTCACTCGTTCAGGCGCTCGAGCTCGATGCGGACCCGCTCGCGGTCCGCCGGGGAGGGTGCCTCCTCCTCCGCCAGGCGGGCGCGGCGACTCCATCGGAGCGTCACGAGCAGGACGACCCCGAGTCCGCCGAACAGGCCGGCAAAGGGGAGCACCCACACGAGCCATCCCCCGGGCGAGAGGCGGATCCACGCGCCGTACCGCTCCTCGAAGTACTTGAGGATCTGCTCGTCGGTCTCGCCCCGGGCCAGGCGCTCGCGGATCACCTCCCGCATCTGGCGGGCCATTTCGGAGGGCGAGTCTGCCACGGAGAGGTTCTGGCAGACGACGCAGCGAAGCTGG
This sequence comes from uncultured bacterium, assembly GCA_964509395.1. GTDB lineage: Bacteria > Methylomirabilota > Methylomirabilia > Rokubacteriales > DASRDR01 > CAZDYT01. Next base: position 1,171 of record CAZDYT010000780.1, on the reverse strand, counting down.
CCGGCGATCCGCGTCACCGCCTCCTCGCTGACGGGCGCCGCCCTCGCGATGCCGGCGAGCAGGACGACGAGGGTCAGGCTCGACGCCAGCGCGGCCGGCCTCATCCCGCGCCCGCTCCGAGCCAGGGCTCCACGGTCTCCCGGAAAAACCGCTCGGTCACGGCCCCGACGTGCTTGGCACGGATCCAGCCGTCCCGGTCGATCACGAACGTCTCGGGGACGCCGTACACGCCGTAGTCGATGGAGACCTTCCCCTGCGGGTCGGGTGCCTGGGGGAAGGTGAGCCCGAACTGCTGGATGAACCGGCGCGCCGGCTCCTCGGTGTCCTGGATGTCCACCCCGAGGACGACGACCCCTCGCTCGCGGTAAGCGCGCCAGCCGGACTCGAGGACGGGCGCCTCCTCGTAGCACGCGGGGTAGCACCACGAGGCCCAGAAGTTCAGCACCACCACCTGCCCCCGATACGCGTCGAGGCTCATCGGCTTGCCCTCGAAGGTCGTCAGCGCGAACGCCGGAGCGCGCCGGCCGACCAGAGGCGAGGGGATCGCCCGGGGGTCGGTGCGGAACCCGTAGCCGAGCAGGACGAGCACCGGGACGGCGGCCAGCGGGATGAGCCAGCGCTTCCGCACCAGGGCGTCATCCCCCCGGCTTGCGGGCGCCCGCCCGATCGCTCCCTCGGAAGGTCCGGAGGAGCTCCTGGTAACCCGCCTGCGCGTCGTGCGGCGCCTTGTATTCCTCGGAGTGCTTCGCCATGATCGCGCTCGCCTGGAACGTCCCCTCCGGGCCCATCGTGCCTTCCACCACGGCGCCCCGCCCCTCGGCGAAGAGATCGGGCGGGATGCCGCGGAATCGGACGGGAAACGTCGCTTTGCCGTCCGTCAGCAGGAAGTCGTGCTGGAGCGTCGCGGGGTCCGTCCGGAGCGATCCCTGGACCACCAGGCCCCCCAGGCGGTAGGCCTTGCCGGCCGTCTGCCCGGTTGCCGCGCGCAGCTCGGAGGGTGTGACGAAGTAAACGACCGACTGCCGGACGCCCGTCACCACCAGACCCAGGAGGGCCACCGCGATGACCGCGCCGCCCACGAGAAACTTACGCGACCGGCGCATTATTCCCGGCGATCTCTGAGCTGGCTCTCCAACGCCCGGATCCGGCGCTCCACCCGCCACCAGTACCC
>CAZDYT010000779.1:0-2283 GCA_964509395.1 uncultured bacterium | reverse complement strand
GACGAGGATGGCATTTACGACCCGAGTCACTTCAACGACCGGTTGCTCCTCGGCCTCAAGGGCACGATGAGTGAGGCGGAGCTCCATGTGCTGCGGGCGCGGCTGATCGGCGGCGCCCTCAACAAGGCCCGCCGGGGCGAGCTCTGGATTCGGCCGCCGATGGGGTTGGTCTATGAGGATCGCGGCCGGCGTCTCGTGCTCGATCCCGACGCGCAGATTCACGGGGCCGTGCGGCTGCTCTTTGAGACCTTTCGCCGGACCGGCTCGGCCGAGCAGGTCGTGCGCCACTTCGCCCGCGAAGGCCTTCTCTTCCCGCGGCGGCTGACCACGGGGCCGCGGGCCGGGGAGGTGGTGTTCATCCCGTTGGTGCACAGCCGGGTGCTCAACCTCCTGCACAATCCCCGCTACGCCGGCGCCTTCGTCTACGGGCGCACGCGCCAGCGCACGGTCGTGATCGCCGGGCAGCGGCGGAATCGCCGCCTGCCTCGGGCCGAATGGCCGGTCTTCTTGCCCGACGCCCATCCGGGCTACATCCCCTGGGAAGAGTTCGAGACGAATCAGGCGACGCTGGTGGCGAACGCCAACGGCTATGGGCCGGATCGCCGATGCAGTCCCCCGCGCGAGGGAGTCGCCTTGCTCCAAGGGCTGGCGATCTGTGGCCGCTGCGGCCACCGCATGACCGTACGCTACAGCGTCCGCCACGGGCACCCGGTGCCCGTCTACGTGTGCCAACGCCAGGGGATCGCGTTGGCCCAGCCTTCGTGTCAGACGATCCCCGGCGCGGGTCTCGATGACGCGGTCGCGCAGGTCGTCCTCGACGCGATCACCCCCGCGGCCCTCGACGTGGCGCTCGAAGTCTTCGAGGAGCTGCGGGCGCGCAAAGCTGAGGTCGATCGGCTGCGCCGCGCGCAGGTCGAACGCGCCCGGGAGGAGGCGGAGCTGGCCCAGCGGCAGTTTCTGCTGGTGCGCCCTGAACATCGCTTGGTCGCGGACAGCCTCGAGCGACAGTGGAACGAGACGCTGGCGCGGCTCGCCGACGCCGAAGAGGCGTATCGGCGCGGCACCGAGGCCGAGGGGCGGGCGCTCAGTGCGGACGATCGCGCCCGCATTCACGGGCTGGCGAGCGATCTGCCGCGGGTGTGGCATGATCCGCGGACGGCGATGCGCGAGCGCAAGCGGATGCTCCGGCTGCTGATTGAGGACGTGACGCTGCTCCGCGACCGCGCGATCCAGATCGCCATTCGCTGGAAGGGTGGGGCGACGACCACCGTGGAACGGCCCGTGCCCCTCGACGCCCCTGACCTTCGACGGACGCCGGCCGCCATTGTCGAGATGATTCGCGGGCTGGCCACGGAGCAGACCGATCGGCAGGTCGCGGATACGCTGAATCGGCGCTGGCTCCGCTCCGGTACCGGACAGCCGTTCCGCCGCCTCGTGGTCCGGCACATCCGGAACGCCTACGGGATTCCGGGCTTGGCCGAGCATCTCCGGAAGGCCGGGTGGCTGACCGCCGGCGAGATCGCCACCCAGCTTCGTCTGCATTCCAGCACCGCCAAGTGCTGGGCGCGCGAAGGCATCCTCCGCGCCGTGCGGGCCGATGACAAAGGTCTCCTCCTCTTCGAGCCCCCGACCGGCCCGCTTCCTCGCCCCCAGCAGGGCAAGCGATTCCGCGACCGTCGCCGCTATCCCCAGTGTGCGCCGCACGTGCGGAAAGAGGTGCAGTATGAAGCCTGAGCCTTCTGCCAGGGCGCGTACGGGGCGATCAGAACCTCTCGAATGCCCATCCGCCGGACTCGCCGGGCGAACTCCTCACCGTAGATCGCGTCTCGATCACGGAGCAGGAACTTCGGAGCTGAGTCGTCCGGGAACGCCTCGATGAGCTGCTGAGCGGTCCAGACTGCCGCGGGATGGTCCGTGACGTTGATGTGGAGGAGTTCGCGGCGGTCGTGGCGGAGCACCACGAAGACGAACAGGAGGCGGAACGTCAGCGTTGGCACGAGGAAGAAGTCGACGGCCACGATGTCTCGGGCATGAGCGGCCAGAAACACACGCCAGGTTGGCGAGGGCGCTGTCTACAGTCAGCGGCAGTTCCAGGAAGTAATCGTCGAGTTCTGGCGCAATCACTTCAACGTGGACGTCAACAAGGTGCCATTTCTGGCAACGCACTATGAAGAGCACGTCCTGCGTAAGCACGCCTTTGGCACGTTTGCAGACCTGCTGATGGCGTCGGCCAAACACCCGGCGATGCTCATCTACCTCGACAACTATGTGTCCCACCGCAAC
>CAZDYT010000778.1:0-2296 GCA_964509395.1 uncultured bacterium | reverse complement strand
CCAGTCCCGCCGACCTCTCCCAGGAGTCCCGAGGGGCGAGGTCCCGAAACGGCTGCGGGCTCGCCCGTCGCCTTGACACGGTGTGGGATGCCGGGCTAGAGTGCGACGGAACTGACCGGTCCGTTCCATTTCCCCATGCCCAGCGAGACCGAGCCACTCCGATCCCGGTCGCGCGAGCCCAGACGCGCGAAGAAGCGATCGCAGATCCTCGAGGCCGCCTCCCGGATCTTCGCCGTGCGGATCTACCATCGGGTGACCATGGACGAGGTGGCGCGGTCGGCCCGCGTCGGGAAAGGAACCCTCTACCGCTACTTCCCCTCGAAGGAGGATCTCTACCTCGCCATCGTGGACGAGGCCTTCGGCCTGCTGATCCGCCGGCTGGAGGCGGAACGGGCAGCCGCCGTCCCCCCGGCCACGACGCTCTGCCGCATGATCGAGGCGATCGTGGACACCTTCGCCCAGCACCTCCCCTTCTTCCGGCTCGTTCACCGGGGCGAGGGCCGGCTCTTCCTCCGGAAGAAGCAGGTGGTCCGGGCGCGCCGGGTCCACATCGCCCGGCTCCTCGCCGAGGTCCTCGACCGCGGCGTGGAGGCGGGCGCCTTCCGCAAGGTGGACCGCGCGCTGGCGCCCTCGATGCTGATCGGCATGGTCTGGGGCACGACGCTGAACCACGCCGAGGACACCCCCGCCGAGGTGCTCGCCTCCCGCATCGGCGACCTCTGCCTCCACGGCCTCCTCCAGGCCCCGGGGCCTTCCGCCTGATGGCCTTCGTCCGCCGGCACCGGGTGACCCTGGTCCTGCTCGCGCTGCTGGCCGTCATGGCCGTCGTCGTCGTGCTCCGCTACCGGGAGCAGCAGGCGCGCGCCGTCACGCGGCCGCCGCGCGAGGTCGTGGTGGGCGTCGCGAAGCCCGAGCGTCGGGACCTCGAGGTGACCCTCTCGTATACCGCCGACATCCTGCCGAACCGCCAGACGCCGATCTTCGCCAAGACGTCCGGCTACATTCGGACGATCCGCGCCGACAAGGGCGACTTCGTGAAGGCGGGCCAGCCTCTGGTCGAGATCGAACCCACGGAGATGGAGGCGGGCCTCGACCAGGCGCGCGCCGCCCTCGCGACCGCGGCGGCGGGGCTCCAGGTCGCGCGCTCGAACCTCGAGGCCGCCCGGGCCAGCCTCCTCAACCAGCAGGCCGCGCTGGCGCGGACCCAGGCCCTGCTCGCCAACGACCGCCGGCAGGCCGAGCGCATGGCGGAACTCTTCGCGAAGGGGCTCGTCGCCGCCCAGGAACGCGACAATGCCCGGACGGCTTACGAGGCCTCGCAGGCCGTCGTCCGCGCCCAGGAAGCGCAGGTCCAGGCGGCACGGGTCCAGATCGGGACCACCGAGAGCCAGGTCACGCTCGCCGAGGCGCAGGTCGACCAGCAGCGCGCCGCGCTCCGGATGGCGCAGATGCGCCTCGACGACACCCGTCTCACGGCGCCGTTCGCCGGGTACATCTCCCAGAAGAACCTGGACGTCGGGGCGGCCGTGAGCTCGCAGGCCGCGGCGACGAGCAACGCGTCGGTGGCGATCCTGATCCTCCAGGAGATCGATCCGGTGAAGGTCCAGATCGAGGTCCCGGAGCGCGAGGTCGCCCGCGTCCGACTGGGCAACACCGTCCGGCTGACCGCCGACGCCTATCCGGACCGCCGGTTCGCGGGCGTGGTCAAGCGGATCATCCACGCCCTGGACCCGCGCACCCGCACGATGGGCCTCGAGGTGGAGATCCCGAACCCCGGCCAGCTGCTCAAGCCGGGCATGTACGCCCGCGTCCAGCTCGTCCTCGAGATCCAGCGTGGGGCGCTCCTCGTCCCCCTCGAAGCGGTCACGGGGGGCGAGACGCGTCCCGCCGTCCTCGTCGTTCGCGACGGCAAGGTCGTGACCACGCCCGTGGCGTTGGGCGTCACCGACGGCCCCAGCGTCCAGGTTACCCGGGGCCTCCAGCCCGACGACGCGGTCATCGTCCAGGGCAAGGAGCTCGTCCGCGAAGGCCAGACGGTCAAGGCCGTCCCGGCCAAGACCTCCTGAAGGCAGCCCGGCGCCATGTGGCTGACCCTCCTCGCGATGCGCAACGCGATCGCCGTCCTGATGGCGGCGCTCGCCGTCGTCGTCCTCGGGGCGACCTCCATCAGCCGGCTGTCCATCGACCTCTTCCCGAACATCAACCTGCCGGTCATCACCATCGGGACGGTCTACACCGGCGCCAACGTCCAGGACATCGAGAAGACCGTCACCTACCCGATCGAGAAGGCCGTCAG
>CAZDYT010000777.1:0-2306 GCA_964509395.1 uncultured bacterium | reverse complement strand
GCAGGCCGTGCGCGTCCCGGCCGAGATGATCGATGCGACGGGGATCGGCCACGGCGCTAGAGTCCTTGAAGCACCCGACCCGTGGTCAATGAGTCAGAGCAGCGACGCACGGATCGCCGTGCAACGCGCCGCCCCGAGGAGCGCCGTCTGGTCGTTGAGGACCACGCGCACCGGGATGGCCTCCATCAGCGCCCGCATCCGCCCCTTGGCCCGGAACGCCTCCCGGAAGACCGGTTCGCGCAGCTTGCTCAGGATCTTCGGGGCGATCCCCCCGCCGAGGTACACGCCGCCCGTCGCCATCACCCTCAGGGCCATGTTCCCGGCCTCCGCGCCGTAGATCGCCACGAACAGATCGAGGGCGCGGACACACAACTCCGACCGCCCCGCGAGGGCGGCCTTGGAGATCGCCGGCGGCGCGCCCTGCTCGCGGATCTCGTCCGCGAGCCACGCCGGCTCTTCTCCCCGCTTCGTATCGCGGAGGAACCGGTAGATATTGTAGAGTCCCGGGCCCGAGAGCACCCGCTCCACGCTGACGTGCCCGACCTCCTCCGCGACGAAGCGCCGCAGCTCGATCTGGAGCTCGTCCGCGGGCGCCCAATCGGCGTGGCCGCCCTCCGAGGCGAACGGGTGATGGCGCCGCCCGTCCCAGAGCAGTCCCGCTTCGCCGAGCCCCGTGCCGGCCGAGACGACGGCCGCGTTCCCCTGCGCGTCCGGCTCGCCCGTCAGCAGCACTGCGAGGTCCTCGGGACCGAGGGCCGCGATGCCGTAAGCGTTGGCCTCGAGATCGTTGATCAACGAGACCGCCGCGATACCGAGCTGCCTCGCGAGCGCGCGGGCGTCGACCACCCACGGCAGGTTCGTCGCCTGAGAGCGGCCGTCCTTCACCGGTCCGGCGATCCCAAAGCCGGCGTGCTCGATCCGCCGCCCCTGGGTCGCCACGAACCGGGCGACGATCTCGTCGAGGCTCCGATGTTGGGCGCTCGGGACGATCTCCGTGACCGCGGATCGAAGCGCGCCGTCGACGAGCTCGAAAAGTGCCAGGCGCGTGTTGGTTCCGCCGATATCGCCCGCCAGGATCACGGCCGCTCGCGCCTCCGAGCCGACTGCCCCCCCCGGGCCTGCTCGGGGCTCTTCTCCGCGCGTGTCACGCCGACGATCGCCCGCTCCCCCGCCCGGAGCTCGCCGGCCTCCAGGGAGCGCGAGCCGTCAAGACTCCTAGCCGCCGGACGGGCGCTCGACGTGCCCGCCGAACTTGTGCCGCATCGCCGAGAGCACTTTCTCGGCGAAGGTGTGCCCCTGGCGCGAGCGGAAGCGGACGTAGAGGGACGCGGAGAGCACGTCGGCGGGCACACCCTCTTCGACGGCCGCCATGATCGTCCAGCGCCCTTCCCCGGAATCCTGGACGGTGCCGGTGTAGTCCGACAGCGTGGGGTTCTCGACGAGGGCCAGGGCCGTCAGGTCGAGGAGCCAGGAGCCGACGACGCTGCCGCGACGCCAGAGCTCGGCGACGTCGGGGATGTTCAGCTCGTAGCGCAGGTCTTCGGGCAGGTCCCGCGACCGGGCGTTGAGGAGGATGTCGAATCCCTCGGCGTACGCCTGCATGAGGCCGTACTCGATGCCGTTGTGCACCATCTTGACGAAATGCCCGGCGCCGGACGGACCGCAGTGGAGGTACCCCAGCTCGGCCGTGCCCGTCGTCTTCTCGCGCCCGGCCGTGCGCGGCACGTTCCCCCTCCCGGGGGCGAGCGTCCGGAAGATCGGGTCGAGCCGCCGGACGACCTCCGGCTCGCCGCCGATCATCAGACAGTAGCCGCGCTCGATGCCCCAGATCCCGCCGCTCGTGCCGACGTCCACGTAGTGGATCCGCTGCTCGCGGAGCCTTTTCATGCGACGCACGTCATCCTTGTAGAACGAGTTTCCGCCATCGATGATCGTGTCATCCGGCTCCATGCGCTTGGCCAGGTCCATCACGACCTGCTCCGTCGCCGCACCCGCCGGGACCATGACCCAGACCGCCCGGGGCTTCGACAGCTTGTCCGCCAGGGCTTCCAGCGTCGTCGCCCCCGTGGCGCCCTCGCTGGCGAGCTGCTGGATCGCCGCCCGATCCGTTGCGAAGGCGACGACCTGATGCCCGCCTCGCATGAGGCGCCGCGCCATGTTGCCGCCCATCCGTCCCAGGCCCACCATTCCAATCTGCATCGCTCCGCCCTCCCTCCGGGGGACTCTCCTCCCGCTGGCTCTCCCCCGATCGGGGGAGAGGGGAACTCACGTCATCGGGTCGCCTGGTCGACGGCCGGTCGCAGCCC
>CAZDYT010000776.1:0-2314 GCA_964509395.1 uncultured bacterium | reverse complement strand
GCGTCCTGCTCTTCCTGGCACGGCGTCACCACGATCGTGACGGGCAACTGCGGCTTCACCATCGCCCCCTGCCGCCCGCAGGACCACGAGACGCTCATCCGCATGCTTCAGTACGTCGAGGGCATGGCGCTGGAGGCAATGCGCCGCGGGATCCGCTGGGAGTTCGAGACGTTCGTGGAGTACCTGGATGCCCTGGACCGCGGCGGCCTCTGGGTCAACGTCGGCGCGCTCCTGGGTCACTCCGCCGTTCGGCAGTACGTGATGGGGGACACGGCGTGGGAGCGCCCCGCGGTGGAGGACGAAATTGCGCGGATGGCCGCGCTCGTGAAAGCGGCGATGGCGGCCGGGGCCCTCGGGGTCTCTTCCTCCACGAACACGAATCACGTCGGCGACCGGGGCCGTCCGGTGCCGAGCCGGCTCGCGCGCGACGACGAGCTGACGCACCTGGTCGCCGCGATGGGCAAGACCGGGCGCGGGATCCTGGAGCTGACGATCGGCGGGACGCGCCCCGACCGTCTCGCGGAGCTCGAGCGGTTCGTCGAGCTGGCCCGGGCCGGGGGGCGGCCCGTCACCATGGTCTCGCTCCGTCACAACCCCCTGCGCCCCGACGAGCACCGTAAAATCCTCGCGCGCGTCGAGGCCCTCCATCAGGAGGGCGTGCCCCTCTACCCGCAGGTGACCTGCTCCCCGCTGACCGCCACGTTCGACCTGACCGGGGCCTTCGTCTTCTACCGGTTCCCCGTCTGGCGCCGGGTCATGGCGACGCCTCCGTCCGGGTGGCGCACGCTCTTTCAGGACGGCGGCTTTCGCGCGGCGTTCCGGGCCGAGGTCGCCGGCACGCCGCTCTTCACCGGGGACGCGGCCCCGCTGCGCGTCCACGCGGTGCGTAACCCGGCTCACGCGCGCGCGGTGGGTCGGCTGGTGGCCGAGCTGGCCGCGGCGATGGGGAAAGACGTCGTCGATGCGTTCTTCGACCTCGCCCTCGCCGATGACCTGAAGACCCAGTTCACGGTCGCCACCATGAACACCGACGCGGCGGCGGTGGCGGAGATCTTCACCCACCCCGCCTCGCTCCTGGGGCTCTCCGACGCCGGCGCTCACCTCACGCTGTTCTGCGAGGCCGGGCAGACGAGCCGGCTCCTGGGCCACTGGGTCCGGGAACGGCAGGCCCTCTCGCTGGAGGAGGCGGTGCGGCGGATCACGTCCATGCCGGCCGACGTATTCGGGCTCGGCGATCGCGGGCGCCTGGCGCCGGGCCTCGCGGCCGATGTCGTCGTCTTCGATCCGGCGACGATTCGCGACCATCCGCCCGAGCTGGTCTGCGACCTCCCGGACGGAGGACCCCGGCTCATCCAGCGCGCCAGCGGGATCGTCCGGTCGTTCGTCAACGGCCGGCCGGTGATCCGCGAGGGTCGGCTGCCCGAGGATGCCGGCGGGGGACCCGGGCCGGGCCGCGTCCTCCGCCCGGTTTCCTGATCCGGGGCAGGGACGGCACCGTCCGGAAGTAGCCGACGAGGAGCCATGTGCGGAACGGCACCAGGAAGGTCGGGTAGGTCACCACCAGTGACCACTTCGAATGCGGAGCGCCGTGGAGCATGTCGCTGGACGACGAGCACCCGAGGCGGTTCGGGCTCAATCATCGGGTGCAGCCGGGGCCTGTCAAGGGGCCGACAGCAGGCGCTCCCACACGGGACGGGCGGGGCCCCGGCCTGCCGGAATAGCGCCGGCGCGCTCGGCGTCGAAGGGGCAAACGGAGAAGAGGGTTCAAGGAAGAGGAGGAGGACCCATGAAACGGATAGTGGCTGCGCTGGCGGTGCTGAGCCTTGTCGCCGTGTTGGCGGCCCCGACCCCGGCCTTCGCGCGTCCTCGGGGGCATTTCTGGGGGAGCTTCGCCGCCGGGGCGCTGACGGGTGTGGTCGTCGGTGGTCTCTTCGCCCCGCGCGTCGTCTACGAGCCGGCGCCCGTGTACGTCCAGCCGGCGCCGGTGTACGTCGTCCCAGCCCCCGTGTACGTGGCGCCTCCGGTGTGCTCGGATTACTGGGTGCCGGATCAGTGGCGCGGGAGCGTCTGGGTCCAGGGGCACTGGGAGCGCTACGGCCGGTAGCTTCCCGCTTCGCCGACGTCCTGCCTCACGCCTTGCGCGGGCTCGGATCGCGAATCCGGGCCCGCGTGTTTTTGTGGGCCCGCCATTTCGGTGAGAGCGAGCCGCGTGCTATAGTCGAACCGCGTGCTATAGGTCGAACCGTGATGACGCCGTGCCTCCCCGACCGGCTCCGCTTGGCCTATGCTCCGACGCCCATCGAGCCACTCCCGC
>CAZDYT010000775.1:0-2317 GCA_964509395.1 uncultured bacterium | reverse complement strand
GGAGCCCCTGGAGAGTCCCTGTGGACCGTTCAGGTCAGCTCGTTCCGGAGTCGCGCGCTCGCGGAGGAGCTGCGGACCCGCTTGGCTACCAGGGGATTCGACGCGTATCTGGTCTCGGTGACGACGGAGGAGGGCCGGGTGCGCCACCGGGTCCGGGTGGGTGCCTTTTCGACCCGGTCGGAGGCCGAACGCACGGCCGCGCAGCTCAGGGCGGAGCGCAACCTGAATCCGTTCGTCACGACGCGCGCCCGCTAGGGTCCTTGAAGCACCAAGCTCGTGGCCAATGAATGAGTCGAGTTTCATCGTCCAACCGCCTCGGGCCGTGGATGCGACGGGGATCGGCCACGGCGCTAGGTGAAGGGGCTCGGTCGCGGTGGCTCCCGCCCTCCACCCCCTCCCGCGAATGAAGCGGGTGCTCATCGAAGCGGAGGAGCTGGCCGCCCGGGTCCGCGAGCTGGGCCGAGAGCTGAGTCGGGACTACGCGGAGCGGGAGCCGATCCTTGTCGGGGTCCTCACCGGCGCGGTGGTCTTCCTGGCCGATCTCATGCGCGCCATGGACGTGCTGGTCCGGTGCGATTTCATCGGCGTCTCTTCCTACGGGAGCGCGTCGCGCTCGTCGGGCATCGTGAAGATCACAGTAGACCTGTCGGCCTCGATCGAGGGACGGCATGTGGTGATCGTGGAAGACGTCATCGACACTGGACGAACCATCAGCTACCTCTGCCGTAACCTCGAGACGCGTCACCCCACGAGCCTCCGCATCTGCACCCTGCTCGACAAGATCGAGCGCCGCGAGGTCTCGGTGGACCTCGACTACGTCGGGTTCACGATCCCCAACGAGTTCGTGGTCGGCTATGGGCTGGATTACGCGGGGCTCTACCGGAACCTTCCGTACCTCGCCGCTCTGGATCTCTCGGAGGAGCCGCCGGGGTAACCCGCCTGGCCAATGCCCGCGCGCCGGCGGGCGCGTCGGCCGTGCAGGCGCAATTCGCGTGTATGCTATAATGACCGTGCGCTGCGTATGTGCGCGCGCCGTTTGACGAACGCGGCCGTCTCGGCGCTCGTGTCCGGCGGAAGGAGGGTGGCGGACCCAGGATGAATCCCTTCTACAAGAACCTTGCCCTCTGGATGGTCATCGGCCTGGTCGTCGTCCTGCTCTTCAACGTCTTCAGCGGGTTGTCGGAGAAGGGCGGGCTGGAGCCGAGCTACTCCGAGTTCCTCAAGAACGTCGAGGCCGGCCGCGTCGACAGCGTGACGATTCGCGGCAGCCTCGTGACCGGGCGGTCCAAGGACGGAGGGGAGTTCCGGACCTACATCGTCGACTCACCTGACCTCGTCAAGCTGCTCCGGGATCGCGGGGTCCGCATCAGCGTCAAGCCGCCGGACCAGAATCCCTGGTACATGTCGCTCCTGATCACGTGGTTTCCGATGGTGCTGTTCATCGGCGTGTGGATCTTCTTCATGCGCCAGATGCAGGGCGGGGGCGCCAAGGCGCTGTCGTTCGGGAAGGCGCGCGCCCGCCTCATCTCGGAGAAGCACAACAAGGTGACCTTCGCGGACGTGGCCGGCGTCGACGAGGCCAAGGAGGAGCTCCGCGAGATCATCGAGTTCCTCAAGGACCCCCAGAAGTTCCAGAAGCTCGGCGGGAAGATCCCGAAGGGCGTGCTCCTGGTCGGCCCGCCGGGCACGGGCAAGACGCTTCTCGCCAAGGCGATCGCGGGCGAGGCCAACGTCCCCTTCTTCTCGATCTCGGGCTCCGACTTCGTCGAGATGTTCGTGGGGGTTGGCGCCTCGCGGGTCCGCGATCTCTTCGAGCAGGGGAAGAAGCACGCTCCCTGCATCATCTTCATGGACGAGATCGACGCCGTCGGCCGCCATCGCGGTGCCGGGCTCGGGGGCGGCCACGATGAGCGCGAGCAGACGCTGAACCAGCTCCTCGTCGAGATGGACGGCTTCGAGACCAACGAGGGCGTCATCCTCATCGCGGCGACCAACCGGCCCGACGTGCTCGATCCCGCGCTCTTGCGCCCCGGCCGCTTCGACCGGCAGGTCGTCGTGGCGCGGCCGGACGTCAAGGGCCGGGAAGAGATCCTCCGTGTCCACTGCCGCCGCATCCCGCTCGCCCCCGGGGTGGATCTGAAGGTCCTCGCCCGCGGGACGCCGGGCTTCTCCGGTGCCGACCTCGCCAACCTCGTCAACGAGGCCGCGCTGCTGGCCGCCCGCCAGGGCAAGAAGCTCGTCGAGATGATCGACTTCGAGGAGGCCAAGGACAAGGTCCTCATGGGCGTCGAGCGGCGCAGCATGATCATCAGCGACG
>CAZDYT010000774.1:0-2319 GCA_964509395.1 uncultured bacterium | reverse complement strand
GTCGGCGCCCCGCACGTCGAGCCCGGCCGCCGGGCGGACCCCGGCCTGCCGCCGGAGCTCCAGCGGGTCGCCGGGGTGGGGGCAGAGCGCGAGCGCGTTCACCTCGGTCATCCCGTAGGGCTGGACCGCGCGGGTCATCCCGAGACGGCTCACGACCTCGTCGAAGAGCCCGTGGCGCCCCCCGCCCGTCATCGCCACGCCGCCCGTGCGCAGCGTGGAGCGGTCGTACCGGTCGAGGTCCGGGTGATCGAGGACGGCGGTGAGCATGGCGTCCACCGCGTTCCACACCGTGATCCGCTCCTCCTGGATGAGGTGGAGCGTCTCGAGGGGGTCGAAGAACTCCTCGAGGACGAGGCTCGCCCCGTGCGTGAGCGTCATCAGCGGGATGACGAGCCCGCCCCACGTCCCGGAGAAGGGCAGGGTGTGGAGGACGCGATCCTGCTCCGTGAGCCCGAGCCGCTCCCCGGACGCCCAACCGTGGGGGAGGCAGTTCCGGTGGCTGATCATGGCCCCCTTCGGGACCGACGTGGTGCCCGAGGTGTAGAGGAGGGTGAAGACATCGTTCGGCGCGACCTGCCGCTCCCGCTCGCGGAGCGCCTCCGCGAGCGCCGGGTCGTTGCCCGCCTCCAGCACGTCCCGGTACCGGAAGGTGCCCCCGTAGACGTCCTCGCTCAGGCAGATGAGCCGGCGGAGCCGGGGGTAGCGCTCGAACCGGAGGTCGCCCGGGTCGGCCGTGTGGAAGTCGGGCAGGAGCTCTCCGAGGATCTCGAGGAAGTCGATCTGGAGAACATGATCCGCCAGGACGAGGGTCGTCGCGTCGGACTGCCGGAGGATGTAGTCCAGCTCGTGCGTGCGGTAGCGCGTATTGAGCGCGACCAGGACCGCGCCGATCCGGGCGCAGGCATGCTGGATGCCGAGCCATTCCGGGCGGTTCGTGAGCCAGAGCGCGACCGTCTCGCCCGGCGCGATCCCGAGCGCCAGGAGCCCGCGCGCCAGGCGCTCTACTTCGCGGTGGAGATCCCGGTAGGTGAGGCGTCGCTCCCGGAGGACGACGGCCTCCCGGCCGGCGAAGCGGGCGGCGACGGCGTCCAGCATCGCCGGGAGCGTCGCGTCCCGATAGGGGTTCGTCTCAGAGGTAGACGCGCTCGGCCCTCCGGATCGCGCGGTAGCGCCCGAACGCCTTCCGGTCATCGTCGAGCCCGAGCAGCGCCTTGACGAAGCTCCCGCCGCGGAACGTGTGCCGGAGCATCGCCGGCCAGTGGCGCAGCAGGAACCACGGGCTGCGGCGGAAGACCGCGCCCATGTGGCGGACCTTCAGCCAGCGCTCGGTCCGCCAGCGCATGAACTCGATCTCCTCGGCGGGGAGGTGCTCGCTCCGCACCACCGCCGTCGTCCCGTCGTACTCTTCGAGCCGCTCGTTGATGATCAGGCCGCGGTCGCGGAACTCGTTGGTCATGGGCGTCCGGGGGTAGGGCGTCGGGTGCTGGATGTAGGGGTAATCGACGTAGCGCCGGGCGAAGGCGAGGTTCGCCTGGATGGACTCGCGGGTGTCGTCCGGGTTGCCGACGATCAGGCCGCCCACCACCCACATCCCGGACCGGTGGAGACACTCGATCGCCGCGATGGCCGCGTTGCCGACGGGCTGACCGTTCGCGCGTCGGGTATTCTTCGCCCGGGCCCGCAGGAACGCGAGATCGGCGTCGAGGATGTTCTCGATCCCGAGGAAGACGTAGCGGACCCCCGCCTGGCGCATCAGCGGCGCGAGCGTCTCGCCGTGATTCGCGATCGACGAGGTCATGGCCTGGACGAGGTAGTGGAGGTCGTTCAGGCCGGCCTCGACGAGCGCGCGGCAGAGCGCCGCGAAGCGCCGGATATTCAGCGTGATGTTGTCGTCGACGAGGAAGATCGCGCGGGCGCCGTGCTGGCGGGCGTCCCGGATGTCGGCGAGGACCCGGTCGACGGCGTAGGCGTGGAAGTTGCGCCCGCGCATCTCGATGATCGAGCAGAAGCTGCAGTCGAACGTGCAGCCGCGCGAGGTCTCGACGACGTCCACCGGGCGCCCCAGGAAGGTGTAGCCGCGGAGGACGCGGGCGCTCCGCTTCGGCAGCCGGATCGCGCCGTCCTCGAGCCCGTGGACGGGGCGGTCGGGGTTGTGGAGGAAGCCGTCCCCCCGGCGGTAGGAGAGCCCCGCGATCGACCCGTACCCGCCGCCCTGCTCCAGCGCCCGCACGAGGGCGCGGAAGGTGAGCTCGCCCTCGCCGCGAACGATGAAGTCGACGCCGGCCGCGGGGTCGGTGTAGGCCTCGGGCGCGAGGCTCG
>CAZDYT010000773.1:0-2326 GCA_964509395.1 uncultured bacterium | reverse complement strand
GAGGGCGAGACGTTCACGACGGCGGCGCGCACGGTGACTGAGGGCGCCGTAGATCTCTTCGCGGGGCTGTCGGGCGACTTCAATCCGCTCCACACCGACGAGGAGAGCGCGCGGTAGACCGCGATGAAGGGGCGGATCGCCCACGGGATGCTCGTCCTCGCCATCGCGACCGGCCAGGCGAACCAGCTCGGGCTCTTCGAGGGCACGACGCTGGCCCTCCTCGGCATGGACACGATCCGTTGGACGGCGCCGGTCCGGCTCGGGGACACGATCCGCACGGAGCTGACCGTGCGCGAAAAAAAGGAGTCATCCAAGCCCAACCGCGGCATCCTGGTGGTGGACGTCTCCGTGAAGAACCAGCGCGGCGAGCAGGTCTGCCAGGCCGAGTGGACGACCCTCATGGCCCGGAAGCGCTGAGGCCGGGAAGCCACGATGCCGCTGGCAGGGCGGGTGGCGCTCATCACCGGGGCGGGGAGCGGGATCGGCGGGGCGACGGCGCGCCGGTTCGCGGCGGAGGGCGCCATCGTGGTCGTGAACGACGTGGACATCGAGCGCGCCCGGGCTGTCGCCACCGACATCCAGAAGGACGGGGGCACGGCATTGGCGATCGGGGCCGACGTGACGCGGCGGGAGGAGGTCGAGGTGATGGTGGCGCGGGCGGTGACCGAGTTCGGCCGCCTCGACATTCTCATCAACAACGCCGGCATCAACCGGGATGCCATGAGCCACAAGATGACCGAGGAGCAATGGGACCGAGTCCTCGGGGTGAACCTCAAGGGGACGTTCCTCTGCGCCCAGGCGACGCTCCCCAGGATGCGCGAGCGCGGCTGGGGCCGCGTGATCAACACCTCGTCGATCGGCGCCCTCGGCAACATCGGCCAGGCGAACTACTCGGCCTCGAAGGCGGGCGTGGTCGGGCTGACGCGGACGCTGGCGCTCGAGTACGCGAAGTACGGGGTCACGGTCAACTGCATCGCGCCGGGCGCCGTTCTGACGCCGATGCTGGCGGGCGTGCCCGATGCTATCAAGGAGAAGATCGTCACGCAGATCCCCATGGCGCGGATCGCGGACCCCGCGGAGATCGCCGGAGTCCACGCGTTCCTCGCCTCCGAGGACGCGGGGTACATCACCGGCCAGGTGATCTTCGTCGATGGCGGCATGTCGGTGGGGATTTGACGGGGCTGCTCGCGGGCGGCTCGACGCGATCCGGCAGAGGTTCTCGAGCGGATTCGCCGGGCACTCGAAGCGGGCGAGTTCCGGATCACCCAGCATGCCCAGCAAGAGATGGTCGAAGAGAACATCAGTCTGGCAGAGGTGTTAGCGCGGATAATTCGCGAAGGGCCTGATGGACGGGCGGGTGACGCGGCGAACGGGCACCCGCAAGCGGAGTTGGTCATGCGTCAGGTAGCACTCGTTGGGGTGGGGGTGACCAAGTTCGGGGTGCGGAAGGCGAGCTACCGGGACCTCATCTGGGAGGCGGGGAAGGCCTGCTTCGACTCGGTGCCGGCGATCAAGCCGGCGGACGTCCAGGGGCTCGTGGTGGGCTCGGTGATGCCGGAGCGGACCGCCTTCCAGAGCCACATCTCCTCGCTCGCGGCGGAGGCCCTCGGGATCAAGCCGGATCGCCTCTCGGCGCGCACCGAGCACATGTGCGCGTCGGGCACCGTGGGGATCCGCTACGCCTACGCGTTCATCGCCGCGGGCCTCGCCGATCTGATCATGGTGCTCGGCGTCGAGAAGCTCAACACGCCGGTGGGCGAGGAGGCGATCCTCAACATGGGCACCGGCGTGGATCGCGAGTGGGAGGCCGCCCACGGTCTCACGGCCCCGCCGTGCTTCGCGCTGGCGGCGCAGGCTCACATGGCCAAGTACGGGACGACCGAAGAGCAGATGGCGATGGTGAGCGTGAAGAACCACACCCACGCCGCCAGGAACCCGTACGCCCACTTCCAGAAGGGCGCCACGCTCGACCAGGTCCTCTGCTCGCGCATGATCTCGACCCCGTTCCGGCTCTTCATGTGCTCGCCCATCACCGACGGCGCGGCGGCCGTCATCCTCGCGAGCGAGGAGCGGGCGCGCGATCTGACCGGCAAGCCCGTGTGGCTCCTCGGGACCGGCCAGGCGCTCGACGGCTTTACCCTCTCGTCCTTGCACCCCGACTACGCCCACTGGCCGGCGCTCCAGCGCGCGGCCGAGCACGCGTACCGGATGGCGGACATCGCGCCCGGCGACGTGGACGTGGCCGAGGTCCACGACTGCTTCGCCATCGCGGAGATCATCGCCTACGAGGAGCTCGGCTTCTGCGCGAAGGGCGAGGGCGGGGCCT
>CAZDYT010000772.1:0-2329 GCA_964509395.1 uncultured bacterium | reverse complement strand
GGCACCGCGCTCGTGCTCGTCCCGGTCGTGATGGCGCTCCTGTTCGTCGGCGGCGCCCGCTGGCAGCACCTCGCCCTCCTGGTCGGGGGCGGGGTGGCTGCGGCGCCGGCCGCCTGGTTCGTCCTCCGTGACTACCAGCGCGAGCGGCTCCTCGTCTACCTCGACCCGTTTCGGGACCCGCTCGGCAGCGCGTGGAACGTCATCCAGGCCAAGATCACCATCGGGTCCGGCCAGCTCGCCGGGAAGGGCCTGTTCGGCGGCACCCAGAGCCGTCTCGCCTTCCTGCCCGAGCGGCACACGGACTTCATCTTCGCCGCCTTCGCGGAATCGTGGGGATTCGTCGGCGCCATCGGGCTCCTGGCTGTCTACGGCCTGCTCGCGCTCCGGGGCCTCGAGGTCGCGGCCACGGCGCGCGACTCGCTCGGCAGCCTGTTGGCGACCGGCGCGACCGTCCTCCTGGCGAGTCAGGCCCTGATCAACCTCGGCATGGTCACCGGCCTCCTCCCGATCGTCGGCATCCCGCTCCCCATGGTCAGCTACGGCGGCTCGGCCCTTCTGACGGCGTTGGGCGCCGTCGCCCTGATCGAGAACGTGCGGATGCGCCGGTTCGCGTAGCCATGCGGACTTCTCCTCCCGCCGTCGCCCCCGCCGGACCCTCCCGCTGCGCCGGATCCCCGGCGTTGGGCGGGGCCGGTGCGGCCGGCCGCGCAGTCGAGCCTGCTCGGTCGGTGCGCCGCGACGCGGGGCGTCCTCCGCGCGGCGCGATCCGGCGGGAGTCCCGGGGAGCGACTTTCCCATGTCACGCCAGATCCTCATCAACGCGGGCATCAGCGAGACGCGGGTCGCCGTGCTGGATGGCGGCCTCCTCACCGATCTCTCTCTGGAGCGCAAGCGCCACCGCTCCATCGTCGGGAACGTTTACAAAGGCGTCGTAACCAACGTCCTGCCCGGCATGCAGGCCGCGTTCGTGGACGTCGGCCTCGCGAAGGACGCCTTTCTCTACGCCGGCGACTTCACCGCCAACGTCGGCGAGTACGAGCGCCTGATGCTCGCCGAGGACGAGGCGGAGATTGATCTGGAGGAGCTCGACGAGGCCCCCGAGCGCGAGCGACGCGAGGTCCTGCCGATCGAGGACGTCCTGCGCAAGGGGCAGACGATCCTCGTCCAGGTCTCCAAGGAATCGCTCGGGACCAAGGGCGCCCGCATCACCTCCTTCATCAGCTTGCCGGGCCGCTACCTCGTCTACATGCCTCAGGTGAACCACGTGGGCGTCTCGCGCCGGATCCGCGACGCGGCCGAGCGGGACCGGCTCCGCCGCCTCGTGAAGGCGCTCCGGCCGCCGGCGGGGGGTGGGTTCATCATCCGCACGGTGGGAGAGGGGAGGGGCGAGGAGGAGTTCCGGGCCGACATCGAGTTCCTGGGCCGCCTCTGGCAGCAGATCCAGGCCCGCTTCGCGCAGGCCCCAGCGCGGTCGGTGCTCCACGAGGAAGGAGACCTCATCTTCCGCGTGATCCGGGACCTCTTCACGGCGGAGGTGGACGAGATCCTCATCGACGCGGACGAGGAGTACCGTCGGGCGCTCGAGTACGCGCAGGGCCTGGTCCCCGCCCTGGCCCACCGGGTCCACCTCTACGGGGGCCTCGAGCCTCTCTTGGAGGCTCGCGGGATCGAGAAGGAGATCGAGAAGGCCCTGCGCCGCAGGGTGTGGCTCAAGTCCGGCGGCTACCTCGTGGTCGACCAGACCGAGGCGCTCGTCTCGATCGACGTCAACACCGGCAAGTACGTCGGCAAGCGCGACTTCGAGGAAACCATCCTGAAGATCAACCTCGAGGCCGTCAATGAAGTGGTGCGCCAGATCCGGCTGCGCGATCTCGGCGGGATCATCATCATCGACTTCATCGACATGGAGCGGGAGGACCATCGGCAGCAGGTCTCTCGGGCCCTCAAACGCGCGCTCGGCGAGGACAAGGCGCGGACCAACGTGCTGGAGATCTCCGAGCTCGGCCTGGTCGAGATGACCCGGAAGCGCGTCCGGCAGGGGCTTCAGTCGCTCCTGATGACGCAGTGCCCCGCGTGCAAGGGGACGGGCGTCGTCAAGTCGGCCACCGCGATCACCGCCGAGATCTACCGAAAGATTCAGGCGGCCGCGGCCGACGTGGGAGGCCAGGAGGTCCTCATCCGCGTGAACTCCGAGATGGCGGCCCACTTCCAGGAGGAAGAGGCGGAGGGGCTCGAGGAGCTGCAGCGCCGGATCCAGCGGAAGGTCACGGTGCAGGCCGTCGAGGCGCTGCACAAGGACGAGTACGAGATCATCGCGCGATAACAGCCG
>CAZDYT010000771.1:0-2330 GCA_964509395.1 uncultured bacterium | reverse complement strand
CAGCGGGCGTCGAATTCGAAGTGGTGCCGGGAATCACCTCGGCGATCGCGGCGCTCTTGCCCGAGAACGCCGCGTTCGACCTCGCGGTGGTGGCGCCGACCTCGGACCTCGGTGCGGTCGCGACCAACGCGGTGTGGGACGCGACCTACGAGCGGCTGGCCGCGCTCATCCGCCAGCACCGCACCACGCTCGTCTTCGCCAACAGCCGTCGCCTCGCCGAGCGGATCGCGGTGCGACTGACGGAGCGGCTCGGGCCGGACGCGGTCGCCGCCCACCATGGCTCGCTCTCGCGGCGCCGCCGGCGGGAGGCCGAGGCGCGGCTCAAGGCGGGCGAGGTGCGCGCCATCGTCGCCACGGGGTCGCTCGAGCTGGGGATCGACGTCGGTGCCATCGAGTGCGTCTGCCAGGTGGAGTCTCCCCG
The DNA here is from genome assembly GCA_964509395.1 of uncultured bacterium. Lineage (GTDB taxonomy): Bacteria > Methylomirabilota > Methylomirabilia > Rokubacteriales > DASRDR01 > CAZDYT01. The sequence continues at coordinate 1,909 of CAZDYT010000771.1, read as the reverse complement.
CGCCATCGCCACGGCGATCCAGCGCATCGGGCGCTCGGGCCACTGGCTCGGCGCGACCCCCAACGGGCGGCTCTTCGCGCTGACCCGGGAGGATCTCCTCGAGTGCGCGGCGCTCGTGCGCGAGATCCGGGCCGGCCGGCTCGACCGCGTGGCGACCCCGCGGTGCCCGCTCGACGTGCTGGCGCAGCAGGTCGTGGCGGCGTGCGCCGACACCGACGTGGACGTCGACCGGCTCTTCGACCTCGTCCGGCGGACGACGCCCTACCGCGACCTCTCGCGGGCCGACTTCGACCGCGTCCTCCGGATGGAGGCCGAGCGGCTCCCCACCGAGCCGAAGGGGACCGGGCCGCGGCTTTTCTGGGACGCGATCCGCAACCGCGTCCGGGGCCGGCGGGGCGCACGCCTGGCCGTCGTCACCTCGGGCGGGACGATCCCCGACACCACCGACTACGACGTCGTGCTCGAGCCCGACGGGCTGACCCTCGGCCAGGTCAACGAGGACTTCGCCCAGGAGTCGATGCGGGGCGACATCTTCACGCTCGGCAACGCGTCGTGGCGGATCCTGCGCATCCAGCGCGGGCGGATGGTGGTCGAGTCCGCGGCGGGGCTTCCGCCGACGATCCCCTTCTGGCACGGGGAGCTGCCGGGCCGGACGGCGGAGCTCTCGGCCGCGGTCGCCCGCCTCCGTGCCGAGACTGCCGCGCGGCTCGCCGACCCCGAAGGGGCCGCGGGGTGGCTCGCCGGGGAGGCCGCCCTCGAGCCCGAGGCTGCGCGGCAGGCCGTGCAGTTCATCGCCGGGCAACAGGCCGCGGTGGGCCTCGTGCCTACCGACATGGAGCTCCTCGCCGAGCGCTTCTTCGACAGCCTGGGGGGGACCCAGGTGGTGCTCCACAGCCCCTTCGGCATGCGGGTGAACCGCGCCTGGGGGCTCGCGCTGTCGAAGCGCATCTGCCGCGGGTTCAACTTCGAGATCCAGTCGGCCGCGACGGACGACGCGATCCTGCTCTCCTTCGGGCCCCGCCACGCGTTCCCGCTGGAGGCGATCTGGTCGTACCTCGCCCCCGCCACCGTGCGGCAGACCCTGGTCCAGGCCGTCCTCGCCTCACCCCTCTTCGAGACGCGCTTCCGGCAGGCTGCCGTCCGCGCGCTTCTGATCCTCCGCCACGCGGGCGGCCGGCGGGTGCCCGCCTACCTCCAGCGCCTCCGGGCGACGGATCTCCTCGCCGCGTGCTTTCCCGAACAACAGATGTGTCTCGACAACCGCTCCCCGGACCTCGACCTGCCGGTCCCGGATCACCCGCTGGTCCAGGAGACGCTCCGCGAGTGTCTCGAGGACGCGCTCGACGCCGGACGACTGGAGGCCGTGCTCGAGGGCATCCGTCTCGGGACGATCCGCACCGCCGCCCGCGAGGTGGCGGTCCCCTCCCCCTTCGCCCACAAGATCCTGGCGGCGTGGGATTATGCCTTCCTCGACGGCGCGCCCCGGGAGGAGCGCCGGAGCCGGACGGTGCAGTCGCACCGCGGACTGCTCCAGGAGGTGGCGACGGGCGGTCAGCTCGCGGACCTGCTCGACCCCGAGGCGATCACGCGGGTGGCGGAAGAGGTGGGGGGCCAGGCTCCGGGGGCGCGGGCCCGGGACGCGGATGAGCTCTGTGAGGCCCTGAAAGACGCCGGCCCCCAGACCGAGGCGGAGCTGGGCTTCCGGGTGGCCGGGGATCTCGCGTCGCTCCTCGCGCGGCTCGTCGCCGAGCGCCGGATCGTGCGGGCGAGGCGTGGGAGTGGGCCGCCGGTCTGGGTTGCCGTCGAGACGCTCCCCCTCTGCCGCGCCGCCTACCCGGAGCTCACGGAAGAGTCCCCGGTCACGCTCCCGCCGGCCCTCGCGAGCGAGCCATGGGAGTCGGAGGCAGCC
>CAZDYT010000770.1:0-2330 GCA_964509395.1 uncultured bacterium | reverse complement strand
GTCAGGACGCCGTCGGTGTTCCACGCTCCCCGCTCCTCGACCAGCTCGTAGAGGGCGTCGATCGTCTCCCCATTCTGGCCATGGACCCGGATCTCGACGTAGCCGTGCCGCGGGTCCGCGATCTGCGTCCCGAGCACGGTCGCGCCGACGGAGTGGGCGATCGGCGCGTAGCCGCGCGTCACCATCTCCCGAAACGCCTCGGGGCTGAACCGAGCCTGGATCCCCGCGGAGGCGAACGTGTACGCGGTGGCCCAATCACCCCGGCGGAAGGCGGCCAGTTGCTCGAGGACGGTCTGCGTCATCGCCGCCGCCTGAATCTCGGCGTCCCCCGGCTGCGCTCCCACCGATGCTGTCACCGCGACGACGAGCATCGCAACAACAAAGCGGTTGAGCTTGAGAAACCGGCCGGCCGCGTCCGAGGGGGAGGCAGGCCCGATCCGGTCGCTGAATAGCGACCGGCCCGGCTTTGCCGGGAGGGCCGTCGGAGGGGGGCTTCGCCCCCCTCCGATGAAATTAGCCCTGAACCGAGTAGCCGCCATCCACAGGGATCGCGGTCCCGGTGACGAAGTCCGACGCCGGACTCGCGAGGAACACGGCGATGCCGGCATGGTCGTCCGGGGCTCCCCAGCGACCGGCCGGCGTGCGGGCCAGCACGCGCTCGTGAAGCCCCGGGACCTGCTCCCGGGCCTGGCGCGTGAGGTCCGTGTCGATCCAGCCCGGGAGCACGGCGTTGACCTGGATGTTGTCCTTCGCCCAGGCCGTCGCCAGGGCCTTGGTGAGCTGGACCATCCCGCCCTTGCTGGCCGCGTACGGGGCGGTGAACGAGGCGCCGAAGATCGACATCATCGAGCCGATGTTGATGATCTTCCCGCCGCCCGCCCGCGCCATCGCCGGGTACGCGGCCTGGCAGCACATGAAGGCGCTGGTGAGGTTCGTCTCCAGGACCGCGTGCCACTCCTCCAGCGAGTACTCCTGGGGCTGCTTGCGGATGTTCGTCCCGGCGTTGTTCACCAGGATGTCGAGCCGCCCGAACCGGTCGAGCGCCGCCTGGGTCATCGCCCGGCACGACGCCTCCTGGCGGACCTCCACGGGGACGGCCATCGCCTTGGCGCCGAGCGCCTGGAGCTCCTTCACGGCCGCGTCGTTCTTCGCCCTATTCCGGGCGGCGATGACGACCGCCGCCCCCGCCTGCGCGAGGCCGCGGGCCATCCCGAGCCCGATGCCGCCGTTGCCGCCGGTCACGATGGCCACGCGCCCGGTGAGGTCGAAGAGCTTCATCGTCGACGTCCTCCTTTCATCCCTGCACCCGCAGGCGGGGATCGAGGGTGTCGCGGAGGCCATCGCCCAGCAGGTTCAGGCTGAGCCCGGCCAGCGTGAGGGCGACGCCCGGGAAGAGACTCACCCAGAACGCCTCGCGGATGACGTTCTTGCCGCTGGCGATCACGTTCCCCCACGAGGGGACGTACGGGGGCACGCCGACCCCGAGGAACCCCAGGATCGCCTCGGCGAGGACCGCGTAGGCGAAGATGAAGGTCCCCTGGACGAGGAGGGGCCCGACGCAGTTCGGGAGGATGTGGCGGAACGCAATCGAGACGTCTTTGCGGCCCAGGGCGCGCGCGGCCTGAACGTAGTCCAGCTCCCGGATACTGAGGACCGTGCTCCGGATGAGGATGGCCGTCCGCGGCATGTACGCCGCCGACAGGGCGAAGATCACGTTCCAGACTCCGGGGCCGCGGGCCGCCATGAGGGCAATGGCCAGCAGGATCGCCGGGAAGGCCATCAGGCCGTCCATGACCCGCATGATGGGGAGGTCGAGCCGCCGGTAATAGCCGGCGATCAGCCCGATCACCATGCCGCCAAGCGAGGTGAGCAGCATGGTCACCGCGCCGACCTGCAGGGAGACCCGGGCCCCGTGGAGCACCAGGCTGTAGACGTCACGCCCGAACTCGTCGGTGCCCAGGTAGTGCTGCGCGCTCGGCGGCTTGAGCCGGTTCGCGGGGTAGAGCCGCGTGGGGTTGTGGGTGGAGATGACCCCCGCCAGGATGGCGGCCAGGACGAAGATGAAGAAGATCGCCGCGCCGAGCACGACGTTCCGGTTCCGGAGGAGGCGGCGGTACCACCTGACGCGGGCGGCCCTGATCTCCGGGGAGAGGGCCTCCGGCACCTCGGCGAGGACCTTCTCGAACGTGGCGTCAGCCATGCGATCCTCGGGGGAAGGTCATCGCTCCGGCACCCATTATTCGTGAACGCGCGCTAGAGCGGATAATTCGCGAACGGCATGACGGAACGGGCGGGTGACGCGGCGAACGGGCACCCGCAAGCGGGTACCC
>CAZDYT010000769.1:0-2332 GCA_964509395.1 uncultured bacterium | reverse complement strand
GCGGCATGACCAGGAGCCGGCTCGCGTCACGCGGAGTCGCCGGTGTCTGCGCGATGCGCTCCGCCGGCAACGCATAATCCAGCTCCTGCACCCGCATCAGTACAGCCGCCGGAGCTCCGTACCCGGGTAATAGTGTGCCAGGATCTCCGCGTGCGTGTAGCCGCGGTCAGCCATGCCCTTGGCCCCGAACTGAGAGAGGCCGGCACCGTGCCCCCACCCTCGGCCCTCGAACCGGACCGCCCCGTCCCGGACGGCCGGGACGAACAGCGTGCTCTTGAGCACATCGTAGCCGACCAGCCGCCGGAACTCGGTCCCCTTGAGCGTCGTGGTCCCCCGGGAGTGCTCGATCGCGATCCGCAGGACGCGGAACGAGGGGCTCCGCTCGAGCACCGTGAGCCCCCTGATCTCCCCGATGTCGAGGCCCCCCTGGCGGAGTCGATCACCCAGGACGACCAGCGGGAGCGTGATCGCCCACGCGTAGTTCGGCGAGTCGAGGGAGAACTCGTCCCGGACCCCGGGCAAGGGCGGGATGCCCTCGTCGGAGAAGATCAGCTGCGGGGGCTCGGTGAACCCGCCGGAGTCCGAGTGATAGAAGGCGGGGAACAGGCGCCCCTGCCAGGTCAGGACCTGGCCCGCCGTCGCGCGCGCGGCTTCCCACGCCGGAGACCCCTCGACCACCCGCCCCGCGAAGTTCTGGTCCTGGCTGCCGGCGATGACGTGGTAGGGCTTCCCCACGTTCCGCTGCTGCTGGAAGGCCGCGTAGGTCCGCGCCACCACCGCGACGGCGCGCAGGGCTTCGGTCGGCCACTGCTCGGAGGCTTCCGCGCGGACGGTCCCCGCCACGTACTCCTCGAGGGGCAGCTCGTTGACCAGGAGGAGACCCTCGCGCGTCCGCCACACCTCGAGGGCGCCGCCGTAATCGCGCGCTGCGACGCGGAGGGGGCCTCGCCGGGTCTCGAGGCGTACCCCGGCCATGGCGACCCGGCGCCGCTCGCCCCGCCCGGGTCCCCAGGTCACATCGAAGCCGGCCTCCGCCGGAACCACCCGGATCACGCGGCCGCCCGGAATGCCAAAGAGCCCGCGTCGGGTGCCGGCGTCGAGGACGGTGACCAGCTCCCCCGCTGCCACGTCGACCACGGGGAACCCCTCCCCGAGCAGGACCCGCATCGGCGCCGCCGCGCCGGCGGAGGTCGCGACCAGGAGCCCCGTGAGGACCAGCGCCCCCCTGAGGCTCGTCATCGCCGGCGCCCCCGCGGCATCCCCGGGCGGCTCATCGCCGGAGTCCCCGCAGCGTCCGCGGCTCCGACTCCCACGCTGGTGCCGGGCCGAGACCCGAGCCCCGGTAGGACACAGGGCCGAGCCGGCCCGAGGCGTATGCCGCATACGTTGAGGACCGGCGAGGCCCGAGGACGACCCGGGGCGACGGGGATCGGCCCGGGCCCCTCATCGCCGGAAGAGGAAGGTCAGGATAAGCGTCAAGAGCACGCTGACGAGGATCGAGGTCGTGAGCGGAAAGTAGAACGACCAGTTGCCGCGCTGGATGTGGATGTCGCCCGGCAGCCGGCCGACGAACGGCACCTTGTCCGCGAGCCCTCCCGAGAGGACGAGGAGCCCGCCGATGATGATCAGCAGCACCCCGAATCCGATCAGCAGCTTTCCCATCTCCGCCATAGACCCGCTCAGAGGGAGAGCTGAAGTGGCCCCTCGGCCCGATACCCGAGGTGCTGGTAGGCGGCGGGCGTGGCCTTCCGCCCGTTCGGGCCGCGGACCACGAAGCCGATCTTCAAGAGGTAGGGCTCGACCATCTCGGCGAGGGTCTCCGCCTCGTCGTTGATCGTCGCGGCGATCGCCTCGATCCCCACCGGCCCGCCGCCGTACTGCTCGATGATGGCCTGCAGGAAGCGCCGGTCGAGGCGGTCGAGCCCGCGCCCGTCCACGCCTTCCATCGTCAGCGCCGCGTCGGCCGCCTCCCGCGTGACGCGCCCGTCGGCTCGCACCTGGGCAAAGTCGCGCACGCGGCGGAGCAGGCGGTTGGCGACCCGCGGCGTGCCCCGGGCCCGCCGCGCGAGCTCGATCGCGCCCTCCGGCTCGATGGGGACGCCCAGGATCCCGGCCGAGCGGGTCACGATGCGGGCCAGCTCCTCCTCGGTGTAGAAGCTCAGGTGATGGAAGATCCCGAAGCGCTCGCGGAGCGGGGCGCTGAGCATCCCGGGCCGTGTCGTGGCCCCGACCAGCGTGAACGGCTTGAGCGGGATCCGGATCGTGCGGGCATGCATGCCCTTCTCGACGACGAAGTTGACCTCGAAGTCCTCCATCGCCGGGTAGAGCAGCT
>CAZDYT010000768.1:0-2332 GCA_964509395.1 uncultured bacterium | reverse complement strand
CGACGAGGTCCCGCTGCTCGTGGCGGCCGTCCGGGCGTTGCTGTAGCCATGGTGCGCCGCCACGTCGTCGTCGGCACCGCGGGCCACATCGACCACGGCAAGTCGACGCTCGTCCGCGCGCTCACCGGGATCGATCCCGACCGCCTCAAGGAAGAGAAGGAGCGCGGCATCACGATCGACATCGGCTTCGCCCACCTCGACCTCGGGGACGGCCTGACGCTGGGGGTCGTCGATGTCCCCGGCCACGAACGCTTCGTCAAGAACATGCTCGCCGGGGTGGGCGGGATCGACCTCGTCATGCTGGTGATCGCGGCCGACGAGGGGATCATGCCGCAGACGCGGGAGCACCTGGCGATCTGCCAGCTCCTCCGGATCAAGAGCGGGCTCGTCGCCCTCACCAAGGTGGACATGGTGGAGCCCGAGTGGCTCGAGCTGGTCGAGGACGACGTCCGCAGCTTCCTCCTCGGGACGTTCCTCGAAGGGCAGCCGATCGTGCCCGTCTCGGCGAAGACCGGCGAAGGCCTCGACATCCTTCGGGATCGCCTCGCCGCGCTGGCGCGCACGGTGCCGCTGCGCGGGACGGACGCGACGCTTCGCCTCCCCATCGACCGGGTCTTCACCATTCGCGGGTTCGGGACGGTGGTGACCGGTACCGTGGCCGCGGGTCAGGTCACGGTGGACGAGCGGGTCGAGGTTTACCCGCGGGGGCTCCAGGCGAAGGTGCGGGGCCTCCAGACCCACGGTCAACCCGTGCCGCTTGCCGTCGCCGGTCAGCGGACGGCGGTGAACCTTCAGGGCGTGGAGCGCGCGGCGCTCGAGCGTGGGGACGTGCTCTCGCTCCCCGGGCTCCTCCGCCCCACGTTCATGCTCGACGCCACCTGCGAGCTCCTGGCCGACGCCCCGGCGCCCCTCAAGGCCCGGCAGCGTGTCCGGTTCCACATCGGGACGAGCGAGGTCATGGCCCGCGTCCACCTCCTGGATTCGGACCAGCTCGAGCCGGGGAGCCGGGGCTACGTCCAGCTCCGGCTCGAGGCGCCCGTCGTCGCGCTCCCATGCGACCGCTACGTGATCCGGAGCTACTCACCGATGGTGACGATCGGCGGCGGCGAGCTCCTCGATGTCGCGCCGGCGAAGGCGCGGCGCAGCCCGGCGCTCGTGGCGCGCCTCGCGATCCTGGGGCGCGGGGCGCCCGATGCCGTGATCGAGGAGCATCTCAAGCGCGTCGGACCGGGTGGCGTGCGGACGACGGACCTGCGCGCCCGCACGCCGTTCGGGCCGGAGGCCTTGCAGCGGGTCCTTGCAGATCTCACGGGGCGGGGCCGTGTTCTGCTCGTGGATCGGGAGTGGTACGTTCACGTGGAGGCGGCCGAGCGGCTCCGCGAGGAGGCGCTCGCGGCGCTCCGGGCCTTTCACGCGCGGGAGCCCCTCAAGACGGGGATGTCGAAGGAGGAGCTCAAGACACGGCTCGGCGGGGTGGACGAGCGGGTCTTCCTCCACCTCCTGGATCGCTTCGCCGCCGCCGGCGCGATCGCGGTGGAGCGGGACAAGGTTCGGCTCGCGAGCCACCAGGTCCGGCTCGCTCCGCAGCAGCGGGCCCTGCTCGCGCGGCTCGAGGCCGAGTTCCGGGACGCCGGAGCGGCGCCGCCGAGCGCCGAGGAGGCCTTCGGCAAGCTTCAGATGACCGAGCCCGAGGACCAGGCCCTTCTCCAGGTGCTCCTCGACGAGCGCCGCCTCGTGCGGGTCAAGGAGGGGCTGTACTTCCACGCCGACGCGCTCCGGGCCGCCGAGGCGCGCGTGGCGGCGTTTCTCCGGGAGCGAAAGGAGATCACGCCGCAGGAGATCAAGGACCTCCTCGGGATCTCCCGGAAGTACGCGATCCCGCTCCTGGAGTACCTCGACGCCCAGCGCCTGACGGTGCGCGTGGGCGACAAGCGCGTCCTGCGGGACGCCGTGCGCTGAGCGGTAGAGAGGGGGGCTGGGCCGGCAGCCATCTCGGCCGGGACGCGCTCGGTCCGCCCGCACGCGGCGAAGCCAGCCGGGTCGGGCTCCGGGCGTCGGCTCGAGGAGGATCGCGGATGCGGTATCGGACGGGCGCGGTGCTGGCGGTCGCCTGCGGCGCCCACTTCCTCCACGACGGGTTCTCCGATCTGCTCTACGTCTTCCTCCCCCTCTGGGCCGCCGAGTTCGGGCTGACCTTCGCCCAGGTCGGCCTGATCCGGAGTGTCTACACGGGCGGCATGGCGACCTTCCAGGTGCCGGCCGGCTTCCTGGCCGAACGCTGGGGCGAACGACGAGTGCTCGCCGCGGGCACGGCCGTGACGGCGCTCGGCTT
>CAZDYT010000767.1:0-2332 GCA_964509395.1 uncultured bacterium | reverse complement strand
GCTCGAGGCGCGCCAGGCGTCCGTCGTCGCTGGACGCGCCGGGACCCGGCTGTCTCCAAGGGACAATCCGGGCCACCGGCTCGTCCCGATCAAGGACAAGGATCGACCCCCCGCCCCGGACGTGCTCGAGATAGCGCGAGAGGTTGTTCTTGAGCTCGGCGATCCTGGCCTTCTTCACATGGCCATGTTAGCCATCTCGACACCGCCCGTCAACGCCGGACTCGGGCCACCGCGCCCACTCGATCCGACTCCGGGACCCCGCAGGGAACGGGGAGCGGGCGGCGCGGCTCGTGCGGTATCATGGCGAAAAGCCGAGGACCGCGGAGGAGGAACCCCGGATGCCCACTGCCGCGAAGCCCCGCACGCTGGGCGAGCTGCGCCGGTCCGGCTACCGGCCGAAGACCGTGCGCCAGGAGGTCCACGCGAACCTCGTCCGGAAGCTCGAGGCCGGCGAGGCGCTGTTCCCGGGCCTCATCGGCTACGAGGAGACGGTCATCCCCGAGCTCGCGAACGCGCTCCTCGCCGGCCAGCACGTGATCATCCTGGGCGAGCGCGGCCAGGCGAAGTCCCGGCTCCTCCGGGCCATGATCGGCCTCCTGGACCCGGAGATCCCGGTCGTGGCGGGCAGCGAGCTGAACGACAGCCCGTTCGCCCCCACGAGCCCGGCGGCGAAGAAGCGGGTCGGCGAGGAGGGCGACGACGTCGCGATCGAGTGGCTGGGGCGCGAGGCGCGCTACGCGGAGAAGCTGGCGACGCCGGACGTCTCGATGGCCGACCTGATCGGCGACGTCGACCCCGTCAGGGTCGCCGAGGGCCGGTACCTCGCCGACGAGCTGACGATCCACTACGGGCTCATCCCGCGCGCGAACCGCGGCATCTTCTGCGTCAACGAGCTGCCGGACCTGCCCGAGCGAATCCAGGTGGGCCTGTTCAACCTGATGGAGGAGCGGGACATCCAGATCAAGGGGTACCGGATCCGGCTGCCGCTCGACATCCTGGTCTTCGCCACGGCCAACCCCGAGGACTACACCAACCGCGGCCGGATCATCACGCCGCTCAAGGACCGCTTCGGCGCGCAGGTACGGACGCACTACCCGCGAACCACCGGGGACGAGCTGACCATCGTCGCGCAGGAGCGCACCCGCTTCGCGGGCTCGGAGGAGCGCGTGGCGATGCCGGACTACATGGCGGAGATCGTGGCCGAGCTCTCCGCCCTCGCCCGCAAGAGCTCGGAGATCAACCAGCGCTCGGGCGTGAGCGTGCGGGTCAGCATCGCCAACGACGAGACGCTCCGCAGCGCCGCGCTCCGACGCGCCCTGGCGCTCGGCGAGAAGAGCGCCGCGCCCCGCATCACCGACCTCCCGGCGATCCTGGCCTCGATGCGTGGCAAGATCGAGCTGGAGTCGGTCGAGGAGGGGCGGGAGGAGACCGTCATCGACGAAATCACGAAGCGCGCGGTGGCGACGGTCTTCGGGCGGCGGTTCGCCGTGCCGGACCTCGGCGGGCTCGTGGCGGCGTTCGACGCGGGGCTGGTCGTCACCGCCGGCTCGACGGTGCGGGTGACCGAGTATCTCCGGCTGCGAGACACGGTCACGGGGCTGCGGGCGGCGGTCGAGCGATTGGGGGGCGGGGGCTCGCCGGCCGAGACGGCCTCCGCGGTCGAGTTCGTGCTGGAGGGGCTCCACCTCAACCGGCGCCTGAACCGTGAGCGGGTGGGGGCCGGGTACGCCTACCGGCGCGCGGCGGGCCGAGACGCGGAGGAGCCGGGGTCGCGGCCGCGACGGGAGCGGCGGCGGGAAGAGGGCCGGCCGCCCTTCGAGGGCTGAGGCCGGGGAGTCCCTCATGGTCGAGCTCCGCTACACGCGGTGGGACGGCACGCAGGAGCCGTTCGCGCCCGACGCCGACGAGGTGCTGGACGCCCTCGCCGAGGGCCTGTTCGAGCACGGCGATCTCATGCGGGCGCTCCACGACCTCTTCCGCCGCGGCCTGCGCGGCCGGCAGGGCCGGGAGATGCCGGGCCTCCAGGATCTGCTCCGACAGCTCCAGCAGCGCCGCCAGCAGCGTCTGAATCGCTACGATCTCGACTCGGTGATGGACGACCTGCGGCGGCGCCTCGACCGGGTCGTGGAGCTCGAGTGGGCGGCCGCGGAGCGCGCCGCCGCGGAGCCCGAGGCGCGGGAGCGGGCCGAGGCGACCCGGCAGAGGCTCCGGACGCTGCCGCGGAGCCTCGGCGGAGCGATCCGGGCGCTCACCGGCCACGACTTCATGGATCCCCTGGCCCGGCAGGAGTTCGAGGAGCGCCTGGACATGCTCCGCCGGCACATGCTCGGCA
>CAZDYT010000766.1:0-2333 GCA_964509395.1 uncultured bacterium | reverse complement strand
AGGGGAAAAGTCGCCACTACATCCGGGCGGTCTCGGCGAGGGCCGGGCGGCCCTGACGGGCGCGGCTTGGTACTCGAGCCTCACCGGCGAGTATTCAGGATCGTGACGGTGGCGGTCCGGTGTTGCGTGCGTCCCGTGGAACGTTCCCCTTCATCAGGGAAATCTTCGCCGACAGCGGGTATGCAGTCGACAGGATCGCCTCGGCAACCCTGATTGCCGCGTCCCGAACCTTCGCGGCTCAGTACGTCTGCTGCATGGTCTTCCGGGCCGCCTTCAGCTCGTCCAGCGTGACACCGGACCTCTGACAGACCGCGATCATCGTCCGCTCCCGCGCCTCGATCTTCGCGGCCGCCTCCGGGATCCGCTCGGCGAGCTCCGGGGGAATCACCACGACGCCGTGCTGGTCGCCGTGAAGCAGATCGCCGGGCCGCACGACGAGACCGCCCACCTTCACGGGCAGGCCGCAGTCCACCATGTGGACGTAGGCGTGGGAGACCGAGACGTGGGCGGAGAAGAAGTGGAACCCCAGCGCCTCGGCTTCGGGGAGGTCGCGTACCGTCCCGTCGGTGACGACCCCGACGCAGCCGAGCGCCCTGTGGATGTTCGCCTGGACCTCGCCCCAGTACGCCCCCTGCCCGCGCGGCTCGTCGATGTCGTGCATCATCACGACGCGCGGCCCCGGGCTCTGGGCGACGTGGTCCCACCACGCGAACTCGGCGGCCCGGTGACCCTCGAGCGGCGGCTGCTCGGCCCGGATGAGCGCGGTCACCGCGTAGCCGAGCATCACGCCGAGCCGCGGGAACCGGCAGACGATTTCCGACGAGACGAAGCCGGCGCTGCGCGGGCGAACGTTGAACGTTTCGATGGCGTTGGCGATCGTCGGTGAGGAGATCTTCCGCAGGGCGTCCAGGATCCTGGGATCGAGCGGGGTCATATGCCCTCCGTGTGAGCGCGATGTGGTTGATTCAGCCGGGAACGGCGAATAATCTGGCGCGTTGATTGGCCGGTCCGCGGGGCCTGCCGCGGCGAACAGCCCCACGGTGCTCGCTCCCGCACGGGCGTGAGGTCGGCGACGCGCGTGACCAGGCAAGGGAACTCCCGCGGCGGGTCGCGGTGCGCTCCGCGCCGTGGGGCGCCCCGTTCGCCGCGTCACCCGCGGACCTCCGTCGCCGCGTCGTCCACGCGGAATTGCCGGTTATGGCTAGATGGCCTGACGGCGGCGCTGCTTCAGCGCCTCCCGGATCTGCTCGAGCACCGCCTCGATCGTCTCGAGGTTCGGGTTGACGGTGAGGGCGCGCTCGAAGTACTCCGCGGCGCGCTCGAGGTCGCCCTTCTGGAGGTAGATCAACCCGAAGCCCGACAACACCCCGAAGTGGATGGGGTTCCGGCGGATCACCTCCTCGCAGTCCGCGAGCGACCGGTCGAACTCGCCCATGAGGTAGTAGGTGGTCGCGCGCTTGTTCCAGCCCTCGGCGAAGTCGGGGGCGCGGCTGATCACCTCGCTGAAGACCGTCACGGCGTCGAGGTACCGGCGCTGCTCCATGAGGACGATCCCGCGCTGGAGGAGCCTGTCCACCTCGACATCCCCGGAGCGGTACCAGATGGCCCAGAGCCCCGCCTGCGCCCGCTCGCGGACCTCCGAGTCGGGGTCGCGGAGCGCCTTGGCGAGATCGGCCGTCGCGCCCGTGTCTCCGATCTCGGCAAGACGCGCCGCCGCCGCTCGCCGCTCTTCGGGGCTCCCGCTCCGCAGCTTCTCGAGGAGGGCGGCCTGTTCCGGCGCCGCCGCCACGAGCGCGACCAGCGCGAGCACGACCAGGAAGACCGCCGCACCGCGGACGCTCATCGCCGCCTCCTCCGCTCGAAGACCACGGCGATCGTCGCTCCCAGCGCCGCCACGAGAGCGACGGCCCCGCCGCGCTTGAGCGCCTTCGGACGGTACCGGAACTCCACCTCGTGCTCCCCCGCCGGGACGCACACGCCGCGAAACAGCCGGTCCACGGCGACGATGGGGCGGCGCCGCCCGTCCACCGTGGCGCCCCACTCCGCATAGTAGGCGTCGGTGAGCACGAGCAACGCGGGCCGGGTGTGCCGGGTGCGGACCCGGACGCGCGCGGGTTCGTACGCGATCAGCTCCGCGTCGGGGGGCGGCTCCCCCGGCGCCGCGAGGCTCGCCCGGCAGGGCGGCTCGGCCTCCGCGACCGCAGTCCGCCGCGGGTCCACTTCGCGCAGGACGAGCAGGTGCTCGCGCCGGTCGGGCTCCACGATCACCTCTTCGACCAGGAACGCCCGGGGCAGGACGTACCGGTTCTCCCAGAGACCCGGGCCGAGCCTCC
>CAZDYT010000765.1:0-2338 GCA_964509395.1 uncultured bacterium | reverse complement strand
GTTGAGCGGAATCCGCACGCGGTAGCGGTGGCCGGGCGTGAGCGCCGCGGGCGTCGCGTGGCTGTCGCGGTGGGTCAAGTTGAGGAGCCCGTAGCTGACGCGCGTGGCCGCCCCGTCCGGGGCCACGTCGGAGAGCCGGACGGCCACCAGCGCGACGGGACGGTCGGCGGCGCACAGGAGCTCGACCACCGGCGCGCCCAGGATCTCCAGGCGCTCGGGCAGCGGCTCGGTGTCGAAGACGAGCGCTCCGCCGTCCTCCCCCCGCTGGTCGGTCGGGAGGTCAGGCCCGGTGCCGTGGGCGCACCACCGGCCGGCGTGGAGCCCGACGGTCTCGGGGGAGCGGAGGGGCAGCGCGACCTCGCGCCCCGGCGTGGCGTCGAGGCCTCCCCGGTTGAGGACCAGCCGGAGCGGCTTGGTGCGCGGCGAGGGCCACTCCGACTCGGCCACCCAGCGACCCGGGCGCACCTCGCAGGTGTGCGCCGGGGGCACGCTCTCCTGCATCCAGATCCGCAGGAGCGGCTCCCGCGCGCCGGGCGTGTCGATGCCCTTCAGCCACGTGTCCCACCAGTGCCGCGCGAGCTGGAGGAAGCCGACCGCGGGGCCCGGCAGCGCCATGTGGGGGTAGCGGTGCGCCCACGGGCCGATCAGCCCCTGCCGCGGCACGGCCAGGCCCCGCATGAGGCGGGGAATCGCGTTCGTGTACGCGTCGGCCCAGCCGCCGACCGCGTAGACCGGGCAGGCGATGGCGGCGAAGTCCTCGCAGACCGAGCCGTGCCGCCAGTAGGCATCGCGCCGCTGGTGCCGGAGCCAGGGGTCGAGCCAGAGCCCGCTCCCCTCGAGGCGCTGCATCCACAGATCCCGCCACCGCTCGCCGACGATCGCGGGGTCGGGCGGCCGCGAGTTGTGGGAGAACATGATGGACGCCCAGCGGAGGTTGTCGAGGAGGAGCGTGCCGCCCATGTAGTGGACGTCGTCGGCGTAGCGGTCGTCGGTCGAGCACGAGGTGATGATCGCCTTGAGGGCGGGCGGGCGGCGGGCGGCGACCTGGAGCGCGTTGAAGCCGCCCCAGGAGGTGCCCATCATGCCGACCGTGCCCGTGCACCACGGCTGGGCCGCGATCCAGGCGATCACCTCGCACGCGTCGTCCTGCTCGAGCTTGAGATACTCGTCGGTCAGCACCCCGTCCGAGTCCCCGCTGCCCCGCAGGTCCACCCGGACGCAGGCGTAGCCGTGGCCGGCGAGGTAGGGGTGGATGAGGGCGTCCCGCTGGGCCATGACATCGCGCTTGCGGTAGGGGATGTACTCGAGGATGCCCGGGACCGGGCGCGCGTCGGCGTCCTCGGGCAGCCAGATCCGGGCGGCCAGGCGGCAGCCGTCGCTCAGGCGGATCCACGTGTTCTCGATCTCGCGGATGGGGCGCGGGAGTGCCGTGACCGTTCTCATGCGGCTCGATTATAGCCGGTCGCGGCGCGGAAGCGAGCCCGGTCGCTGCCAGCCCCGTTTCCTGTTACAGTTCCCCCGCCCATGTGGCGCTACGTGCTCCGCCGGCTCGGCCTCGCGCTGGCCATCGTGCTGGTCGCCATGGCGATGCTCTTCGGCATGCTCCACCTGGTGCCCGGGGACCCGGCCAGCATCGCGCTGGGCCCCCGCGCCACGCCGGAGATGCGGGAGGACTTCCGAGCCCGGATGGGGCTCGACAAGCCAGTCCCGGTCCAGTTCGCGATGTTCGTGGGCCGCGCGGTGCGGGGCGACCTCGGCAAGGATGTCTGGTCGAACCAGCCGGTCGCGTGGCTGGTCTGGCTGGCGTTCCCCCACACCGCGGCCCTGACCGCCCTGGGGCTCGGCTGGGCGATGCTCCTCGGCATCCCGCTCGGCTGCTACTCCGCCCTTCACCGCGGCAGCGGGGTCGACCGCATCACGGGCGTCGTGTCGGTGAGCGCCATCGCGGTCCCGTCGTTCGTCGTCGCGATCTACGCGCTCCTCGTCTTCGCGGTCTGGCTCAAGTGGTTTCCGGCCATCGGCGCCGGGAACCCGGGCGACATCGGGAGCCAGCTCCGGCACCTCGTCCTCCCGTCCTTCGCCATCGGGCTCGGCTGGGTGGGCTACCTCGCCCGCCTCGTGCGGGCGTCGATGCTCGAGGTCCTCGGCGAGGCACACATCCGTGCCGCCCGGGCCTTCGGGCTGCCCGAGCGGCAGATCGTCTACCAGTACGCGCTCAAGCTCGCGATCCTGCCGACCGTGGCCCTGCTGGGCGTCGGGATTGGGCGGCTTCTCTCCGGGGCGGTGTTCGCCGAGATCGTCTTCGCCCGCCCGGGCCTCGGCCGGCTCGTGTACGACG
>CAZDYT010000764.1:0-2339 GCA_964509395.1 uncultured bacterium | reverse complement strand
AGGAGTCAAGGCTTCTCGGAGGGTAACCCTGACTTATGAGTTCCTACGGGCGCGGCTTACGCCCGTGGCTTGCGCCCGCCGGCGTCTGCGGGCATCCTTAATCCTGCGACCATGCACGTCTCCGCCTGGATGTCGAGTCCCGTCCACACGGTCACGCCCGCCACGACGGCGGTCAACGCGGTGGCCCTCCTCCGCCGGTACCGCATCCGCCACCTCCCCGTCATGGAAGGGGTCCGCGTCGTGGGCGTGGTCACGGACCGAGACCTCCGGGGCGTCGCGCCGGACACCCGCGTGTCGGCGATCATGAGCCACCCGGTCGTCGTGGTGAACCCCCGCACCGCGATCGACAAGGCCGCCCGGCTCCTGTTCGACCGCCGGATCGGGTGCTTGCCTGTGATCGAGGACGGCAAGCTCGTCGGGATTCTGACGCAGACGGACGCCGTCGCGGCCCTCGTGAACGTCATGCGCGCCCAGGTCGGCGGCCGCCACGCCGAGGTGACCCTCGCGTACCGGCCCGAGGCGATGGCCCTCGCCCATCACGCGCTGCGCTCGCTCGGCCCCGACATGGCGCGCCTCGTCGTGGCCGCGCTGGAGCCCCTCGGCCCGGGCCTCCGGCCCGAGCGGGTGCGGCTCGAGATCGAGACCCGCGAGATGCGGCGCGTGCTGGAGGCGCTGCACGCGGCGGGGCTCGAGATCCTCGCGGCGCCGGAGGACGGGGGGCCCCCCGACGAGAATGCCCGAGGCTGAGGGGCCGCCGGGGGCGGAGCTGCCGCGCCTCGCCGCCGCCATCGAGCGGGCGGCGCGGGATCTCGCGCTCGCCGAGGAGCCGGCGCGCTTCATCGCCGCGCTCGAAGGCGAGGCGCCCCCGCGACCCGCGCCGGAGGCGGGCCGTGACTGACCGGTCCCTCGGCGAGCTGGCCGCGGCGATCCGCGCCCGCGAGGTCTCGCCGGTCGAGGTGACGCACGCCTGCCTCCGGCGCATCGAGCGGCTGGACGGGACGCTGCGGGCGTTCATCGCCGTGGACGGCGACCGCGCGATCCGGACCGCGAAGGCCCGCGAGGCCGAGGCGCAGGCGGGGCGCTTCCACGGGCCGCTCCACGGGATCCCGCTCGCCTACAAGGACCTCTGCTTCATCCAGGGCCTGCCCACCTCGTGCGGCACGAAGACCGCCGAGTACTTCATCGCCGAGCACGACGCGACGGCCGTGACGCGGCTCAGCCGGGCGGGCGCCGTCACCCTCGGCAAGCTCAACCTGAGCGAGCTGGCCCTGGGACCCTTCGGGGACAACGCCCACCATGGCGACGTCCAGACCCCCTGGCGCGCGGGCCACGCCGCGGGCGGCTCCTCGAGCGGCTCGGGCGCGGCGGTCGCCGCGGGGTTCGCCCTCGGGACGCTCGGGACCGACACCGGCGGATCGATCCGCCTGCCGGCGGCGTGCTGCGGCATCGTGGGCCTGAAGCCGACTTACGGGCGGGTGAGCCGCGCCGGGGTGATGCCGCTCTCCTGGTCGCTCGACCACGTGGGGCCCATGGCGCGGACCGTGCGGGACGTGGCGCTCCTCCTCGGCGTCATCGCCGGCCACGATCCGCGCGACGCCACGACGAGCCGCCGCCCGGTCCCCGGCTTCCTGGCCGCGCTGGAGGCGCCCGTTGGCGGGCTGCGCGTGGGGGTGCCCGAGAACTACTACTGGGACGGAGTCGACCCGGAGGTCACGGCGGCGGTCCGCGAGGCCGTCCGCGCCCTCGGCGGCCTCGGCGCCCGGATCACGGAGCTCCGCCTCCCCGACCCGGCGATCCTGATCGACGTCTGCAACGTCATCGCGCGCTGCGAGAGCGCCGCCATCCACGCCCGCATCCTCCGCGAGCAGCCGCACGCGCTCCAGCCCGCGGTGCGGGCGCGGCTCGAGGTCGGGCTCCACATCAGCGCCCACGACTACCTCCAGGCGACGCGCCTCCGCGCCGGGCTCACGCGGGCGTTCCTCCGGGACGTCTTCGCCGACGTGGACGCGCTCGCGATGCCCGCGATCCCGGAGCCCGCCCCGGCGCTCGCGGCGGTCAAGGCCGGGAGCACGGCGGAGGTGGTCCGGCGGATGGGCCGGTTCTCGCGGCTCACGCGCCCCTGGAACGGCCTCGGCCTGCCGGCGCTCAGCGTCCCCTGCGGCTTCTCGGCGGCGGGGCTGCCGCTCGCGCTCCAGCTCGTCGGCCGCCCCTTCGACGAGGCGACCGTCCTCCGCCTCGGCCACGCCTACGAGCAGGCCGCCGGCTGGGGGCGCCGCCGCCCGCCGCTCGACTGAGAGGGCGCCACCGGTCCCGCCGGCATTACAATACGGGGGACAGGA
>CAZDYT010000763.1:0-2345 GCA_964509395.1 uncultured bacterium | reverse complement strand
GGCGTCCGCCGACCGCCCCCATCACCCCAGGGGAAAAGTGGGAGTGGGCAAGGGGCAGAACCCGCTTGACAAGCCGCGACCCGGCCTCTAAGGTGTCCCCACCATGACGCGAGGTTTCGGGCCTCTCGTGACGCGATCGACCGAGCGCCGGTGGTGGCGTCGCTGGTGGCGTGCCCAGCGCCGAGGGAGGACCGCACCCGGGTAAGTCGGACGAGTCGAGTCGAGACGACGGCAGAAGCCGAGGAAAGCGGGGCGGTCCCGTGACCTCGGCTTTTTTGTCGCCGGAGGGAGGACTAGGAATGCGCGGGGTCGTGCTGGAGCCCACGCGGAGCGAGTTCTTGAGCGCGCGAGGCGAGGCCAACGTCGTTCCGGTCTCCTGCGAGCTGCTGGCCGATCTGGAAACCCCGATCTCGGCCTACATGAAGCTCCGGGACCGGCCGTCGAGCTTCCTCCTGGAGAGCGTCGAGGGCAACGCCCAGGTGGCGCGCTTCTCCGTCCTGGGGGGCGATCCTCGGCTCGTCCTCGAGTGCGACGGGGAAGAGGTGCGGGTGACGGGGCCGGCGGGCCCGGTCACCGAGTCGGGCGATCCCCTGCGGGTCGTCCGGGCGTACCTCGGGCGGTACCGCGCCGAGGCGCGGCCCGACCTGCCACCCTTCGTCGGGGGATTCCTCGGCTACCTCGGTTACGGCGCCGTGCGGCTCTGGGAACGCCTTCCCGCGCGGCCCCCCGACGACGTGGGGCTTCCGGTCTTCCGCCTGGCGCTCATGGACACCGTCGTCGTGTTCGACCACCTTCGCCACACTCTGCGGGTCGTCGCGAACGCCTTCCTCGACGACGGGGCGGAGGCCGCCTACCGGAGCGCGACGGCACGCATCGCCGCCGTGCTGGAGCGGCTCGACGGGCCCCGGCCGCCCCAGCCGCCGACCCGGGCCCCCCGGCTCGCGACGCGGGCCAACATGACCCCCGAGGCCTACTGCGCGGGCGTCGAGCGCGCTCAGGAGTACATCCGCGCGGGGGACATCTACCAGGTCATCCTCTCGCAGCGCTTTGCCACGCCGGTCCCGGGCCTCGATCCCCTCGCGATCTATCGCGCCCTCCGGGTCCTGAACCCCTCGCCCTACATGTTCCTCCTCGACATCGGGGCCGGCATGCTCGTCGGCTCCTCGCCCGAGCGTCTCGTCCGTCTCGAGGAGGGGCGGATCGACATGCGGCCGCTGGCGGGGACGCGGCCGCGCGGCCGGACGCCGGCCGAGGACGAGGCCCTGGCGGCGGCACTCGCCGCGGACCCCAAGGAGCGCGCCGAGCACGTCATGCTCGTCGACCTCACCCGGAACGACGTCGGGCGCGTCTCGCGGTACGGGAGCGTCCGGGTGACGGAGCTGATGGCGATCGAGCGCTACTCGCACGTGATGCACCTCGTCTCCCACGTCGAGGGGGAGCTGGCGTCGGGGCGGGGCCCGTGGGACGTCCTCCAGGCGGTCTTCCCCCACGGCACGGTGAGCGGGGCGCCGAAGGTCCGCGCGATGGAGATCATCGACGAGCTAGAGCCGATCGCGCGCGGCCCGTACGCCGGCGCGGTCGGCTACATCGGCTTCGACGGCGCGCTGAACACCGGCATCACCATCCGGACCGTGCTCGTGCGCCAGGGCGTGGCCTACGTCCAGGCGGGCGCGGGGATCGTCGCCGATTCGGTCCCGGAGCTCGAACACCAGGA
The DNA here is from genome assembly GCA_964509395.1 of uncultured bacterium. Taxonomy (GTDB): domain Bacteria; phylum Methylomirabilota; class Methylomirabilia; order Rokubacteriales; family DASRDR01; genus CAZDYT01. The sequence goes on along the minus strand of CAZDYT010000763.1, from coordinate 631 downwards.
GTGCGCGGCCAAGGCCCGGGGGGTTCTCAAGGCCATCGAGCGCGCGGGGGAAGAGCATGCTGCTGGTCATCGATAACTACGACTCGTTCACGTACAACCTCGTCCAGTACCTCGGCGAGCTCGGGGCGACGCCGGTCGTCCACCGGAACGACCAGATCTCCCTCGGGGAGGTGGAGCGCCTCGCGCCGTCGGCGATCGTGATCTCGCCCGGGCCCGGCGACCCCGCGGATGCCGGGATCTCGAACGCGCTGATCCGCGCGTTCACCGGCCGCGCCCCGATCCTCGGCGTCTGCCTCGGCCACCAGTGCATCGGCGAGGTCTTCGGGGGTGTGGTGGGCCGGGCCCCCCGGGCGGCCGGTCTTCCCGCAGAAACGGTCGCTCGCTTTCTGCAAACGAAGCAACTCGTCCGGGGCGCGGTGGTGATCATCGATGAGGCGGGGCAGATCGGCGTTCGCCAACTGCGTGACGTGATCCGCGCCGTGGAGAGCGCCGGTGGCCGGCTGATTCTCTCCGGCGATACTCGCCAGCACGGCGCGGTTGCGGCATCGGATGCGCTGAGGGCGGTCGAAAAGCACTCCGGGCTCCGACCGGTCGCGATTCCACCAGCCCCCGCCCAGCGCCTGGAACAGGG
>CAZDYT010000762.1:0-2346 GCA_964509395.1 uncultured bacterium | reverse complement strand
GAGAGGTTGCGGACGAGGGTGACCAGCGCCAGCGGCCCGAGCGACGCTCGCCGCTCGAGGAGGATCCAGTAGCGGACCGTCCGGAGGATCAGGGCCGCGAAGGACACGAGCAGGAACGCCCCGACGCCCGGGAGCGAGATGGCGCCGACGAGCGGGCCGATCGTGCGCGGGTCCACGTCCTGCGCGACGAAGAGGTAGGCGAGGATCCCGCCCGAGACCAGGAAGGCGGCGCCCCACTGGAGCAAGGCCCTCGCGGTCCAGCGCGACGGGCCGGGTTCGTGCTCCCCCCGCTCCTCGCTCGGAGGGGAGGGCAACGTCAGGAGGCGGTCTGTCACGACGTCTCCCGCCGGTCGCGGACCACCCGCGCGGGCGCGCCGGCCGCGACGGCGAACGGCGGGACGTCCTCGGTCACCACGGCGCGCGCGCCGATCACGGCGTCGTGGCCCACGCTCACGCCGTCGAGAACGATCGCCCCCGCGCCCAGCCACGCCCCGCTCCCGATGTCGATGCCCTTGGACGGCCGCCCCTGGCGGATCACCGGCACGTCGGTGCGACCGAACTCGTGCCCGCCTCCGACGACGTAGCAGTACGCGGCGACCAGCGTGTCCGCACCGATCCGCACCGAGGAGGCGGAAAACACGGCACAGTGGTAGGAGATGTTCACGCCGTCCTCGAGCACGATGTCGCCGTCCTTGCACGCGAGGATGGTGTTTCGTCCGAGGAACACGCGGCGGCCGATCCGGATCCCCTCGTTCGCCGTCCCCTTCGCATCGAGGACGCACCCGTCGTCCACCGCGACGTCGTCGCCGAGCCGGATCTTCCGGGGATGGCGGAGCGTCACGTTGAGTCCGAACGAGACGTTCCGGCCACAGGCCCCGAGGAGGCGCGGGTAGAGGAGCCTTCGGAAGACCAGCCCGAGAGCCCCGGGCACCCACGAGGCCAGCAGCATGACCGCCTCGTAGCGCAGGAGCGCCCAAAAGCCGCGCTCGCCGACGAAGAGGTCCATGTAGCGCTCGACCGGCGAGCGCCGGTCGTCGAACAGCGCGTGCGGCACGTCGGACAGCCGGTCGTCCGGCGTCTCCGTCATGGCACGCCTGCCCGATCCCGACCGGCCCGCATCATGGCACGCGCTCTCGGGCCACGATCGTCGCGGAGGCCGGAAGCACGTACGCCACGGCGCCCGGGATCAGCGAAACGAGAACCAGCGCTTCCGCCAGCACCGCGATCGAGAAGGCCTCGGTGCGTCCCATCCCGAGGAGCGTGGCCAGGTAGACGAACGAGACTTCGAGCACCCCGAGGCCGCCGAGGCTCACCGGCAGGCGCGCCACGAGAAACACGATCGGCACCGTGGCGATGTAGAACGTCCAGCCCGGATCGAGCCCGAGCGCCCGCCCCGCGACGTAGTGGTACGCGACCGGAAAGCCGCCCTCGAGGAGGGTGAGCCCGAAGAAGGCGGCGACCAGGCCCGCCGAGCTCGCGTAGCTCGCGTACGCCTCGCCGAAGGCGCGGAGCCCGCGCCGCCACCCGGATGGGGCGCCCAGCCGCCGCGCGGCCCACGCGGCGGCGGGGAACGAGAAGGGAAAGGCGAGGAACGCCGCCGCCGCCACCCCGCCCACCGCCCACCGCTCGGCGGGCCCGATCCGGGCGCCCAGCCCGAGGGCGAGCAGGGCGCCGAGCGCGATCAGGGCGAGCACGGCCTGGGCCAGCGCGCCCACGGCCCGCTCGAGGACCACGGACGCGAGGAGCCCCGGGGTCCGGCCCTCGCCGGCCAGGGCCGCGATCCGCACCGCATCCGCCCCGACCGTCATCGGCAGGAACCACCCCGCGAAGGACGCGACGTAGTAGGCGCGGATCGCCGCCCAGAGGCTCACCGCCGCCTCGCGGCCCCGGACGAGGAGCCACCACTTCCAGGCCATCAGCAGGCGGTCCGCGGTGACGAGGCCGACGATGAGCCCGAGGAGAGCCGGATCCACCGCCGCGAGCCGCCGGCCGAGCTCCACGCGATCGACGAAGGCGAAGAGCAGCGCGAGGAGGCCGGCACTGACGGCAAGGCGGAAGAGGAACCCGGTACGCCCCGACTTCATCGAGGCCTCAGACCCCTTCGATGAACCGCCGGTGCCAGAGCGCCAGGTTGATCAGCGCCCACAGCGTGTGGTTGTGGTTGGCGCGCCGGGCCAGGTGCTCGGCGATCATCCAGTTCACCCCGTCCTGGTCGAAGTAGGCCCGGATCACCTCGGCGTCGTTGAGGAGCCGGATCATGTAGTCCCGGAGCTCGTGGCGCAGCCACTGCTTGAGCGGCAGGCTGTAGCCCTGCTTGCCGCGCCTGAGGATCCGCGGGGGGAGGAC
>CAZDYT010000761.1:0-2347 GCA_964509395.1 uncultured bacterium | reverse complement strand
ACATCGTGCAGGTGTTCGAGGTCGGGACGGCGACCATGATGGCGGCCAAGGGCGCAATCAAGCCGGTGTATGAGCTGATGGCGGAGGCCGGGGAGAAGTTCGACCCCAAGGCCTACCTGCCGGCGGTGACCGGCTACTACACGACCGCGGACGGCAAGATGCTGTCGATGCCGCTCAACAGCTCGACGCCAGTGCTCTACTACAACAAGGACGCCTTCAAGAAGGCCGGCCTCGATCCCAGCAAGCCCCCTCGGACCTGGCCGGAGATGGGCGAGTACGGGAAGAAGCTGCAGGCGGCCGGCTCCCCCTGCGGTTTCAGCACCCAGTGGCAGCAGTGGGTCCTCCTCGAGAACTACTCCGCCTGGCACAACGTGCTCTTCGCGAGCAAGCAGAACGGGTTCGGCGGGCTCGACACCGAGCTCCTGTTCAACGGCCCGCTCCAAGTGCGACTCATCCAGCAGCTCGCCGAGTGGCAGAGGACCAAGACCTTCGACTACGGCGGGCGCCGCGGCGACGCCAACCCCAAGTTCGCCACCGGCGAGTGCGGGATGTTTCTGGCCTCATCGGCCGCGTACGCCGGGTTCGTCAAGGCGACCCAGGGCAAGTTCGAGTTCGGGATCGGGATGCTGCCGTACTGGCCCGACGTTCCCGGTGCGCCCCAGAACAGCATCATCGGGGGGGCGACGCTCTGGGTGCTCTCCGGCCATAAGCCGGCGGAGTACAAGGGCGTGGCCAAGTTCTTCAGCTACCTCTCGTTGCCCGAGATCCAGGCCGCGTCGCACCAGCGCACCGGCTACCTGCCGATCACGCTGGCCGCGTACGAGCTGACCAAGAGACAGGGCTTCTACGAAAAGTATCCCGGGACCGACACCTCGATCCGCCAGATGAACAACAAGCCGCCGACGGAGAACTCCAAAGGTCTCCGGCTCGGCAACCTGGTCCAGATCCGCGACGTCATCGACGACGAGCTGGAGGCCGTGTGGGCCGGCAAGAAATCGGCCAAGGAGGCCCTCGACACGGCCGTGAAGCGCGGGAACGAGCTGCTGCATCAGTTCGAACGGACCAACCGGTAGCCGGCCCATCTGGCGCGGGGCCGCCCGCCGCTCAGTCGGCGGGCGGCCGCGGTCTGCGCCCGCTGATCGATGCACAAGCGCGTGGTCTTCCGGCACCGGGCGCTGGTCTACGCGTTGGTCGCGCCGCAGCTCTTGATCACCCTGGTCTTCTTCGTCTGGCCGGCGGCCCAGGCGCTTTTCCAGTCGCTCCTGATCCAGGACGCGTTTGGGCTGTCCACCCAGTTCGTCTGGTTCGAGAACTTCCAGCGGCTCTTCGCCGATCCGAACTACCTCCATTCGCTCCGGGTGACGGTGGTCTTCAGCGTCGCGACGACGGCGCTTGCCCTGAGCCTGTCGCTCCTGCTGGCGGTCATGGCCGATCGGGCGATCAAGGGCGCCGTGGGGTACAAGACGATCCTGATCGCGCCGTACGCGGTCGCGCCCGTCGTGGCCGGCGTGCTGTGGCTCTTCCTGTTCAACCCGACGGTCGGCATCGTCGCGTATCTGCTGCACGGTCTCGGGTACGGCTGGAACCACCAGCTCAACGGCGGCCAGGCCTTGGTCCTCGTGATCATCGCGGCCGCCTGGAAGCAGATCAGCTACAACTTCCTCTTCTTCCTGGCCGGCCTCCAGTCGATCTCCAGGGCGGTGATCGAGGCGGCCGCCATCGACGGGGCCGGTCCGGGCAAGCGGTTCTGGCGGATCGTGTTCCCGCTCCTGTCGCCGACGACCTTCTTCCTGCTCGTCGTCAACCTCGTCTACGCCTTCTTCGACACCTTCGGGATCATCCATGCCGTCACCGGCGGCGGCCCCGCCAAAGCCACGGAGACCCTCGTCTACAAGGTCTTCAACGACGGGTTCATCGGCCTCGACTTCGGCGGCTCGGCGGCGCAGTCGGTCATCCTGATGGCCATCGTCATGGCCCTCACGGTGGTCCAGTTCCGCTACATCGAGCGGCGGGTCCAGTACTGATGGTCGAGCGCCAGCGCGGGCTGAGCCTCGTGACCCACGCGGTGCTCATCCTGGGCGTCCTCATCGTCGCCTTTCCCGTCTACCTGACGCTGGTGGCTTCGACACACACCGCCCAGGAGCTGCTCGGCCGCATTCCGCTCTGGTTTGGCAACCGCCTCCTCGAGAACTATGGCCGGGTGCTGGGCAAAGGCTTGCGCTCGGCCGGCGGCGCACCGGTGGCGACGATGATGCTGAACAGCCTGGTGATGGCGCTGGCGATCGCGATCGGCAAGATCGCGATCTCGATCATCTCGGCGTACGCGATCGTCTACTTCCGCTTCCCG
>CAZDYT010000760.1:0-2350 GCA_964509395.1 uncultured bacterium | reverse complement strand
GGCCTCATCGCGGCCGAGATGATCGCGACGAATGCGGGGCTCGGCTACATGCTCTTCCTCGCCCGCGACTTCTACCGGATCGAGGTGATCGTCCTCGGCATGATCGTGATCGGGGCCCTCTGGCTCGTGATCGACCGGCTCCTCCTGGCTCCGGTGGAGCGGGCGACGATCGAGCGCTGGGGCCTCGTACGGCGGCTCGGCTGAGGGAGGGACGCGGGCGGGATGGCCCGAGCGCTCCGCCTCCTGGGGGTCCTGGTCCGCTGGACGGCGGCGCATCCGGGGGTGCGGGCGCTCCTGCCGTTCGTCCCGGTCGTCGCGCTCTGGGCGGCCGTCGCGGCCTCGGGGATCTTCCCGCCGGTGTTCTTTCCGGGGCCGCTCCAGGTCATCCGGGTGTTCGCGAGCCTCACCTACAAGGGGATCCTGCCGGACTATCTCGAGGACAGCGTGCTCCGGCTCGCCGTGGGCGCGGCCACGGGCATGGCGTTCGGGATCCCGCTCGGGGTGCTGGTCGGGGTCAGCCGGCGGGCCCACGCGCTCTGCTGGCCGGTCCTCCTCTTCTTTCAGGCCATCGGGGACATCGCGTGGCTCCCGATCCTCCTCATCTGGTTCGGCTTCGGGCTCGTGACCATGACCTTCGTCATCGTGTACACGGTCCTGTTCCCCGTGGTCCTGAACACGGTCCTGGGAGTCCGCTCGGTGCCGCTCGAGCTGGTCCGCGCCGCGCAGAGCCTCGGGGCGCCCCGGTGGCGGATCCTCGGCGAGGTCGTCCTCCCGGGCGCCCTGCCCAACGTCGTCACGGGCCTTCGGAACGGGCTGGGCTACGGCTGGCGCGCCCTCATCGCCGCGGAGATGATCGTGGGGACGAGCGGGATCGGGTTCCTCATGTTCGACGCCCGGCGCGCCGGGCAGGTCACGGAGATCCTCCTCGGGATGATCGTGCTCGGGCTCCTGTGGTATGTCGTGGACGGCTGGCTCCTCGTGCCGCTCGAGCGCGCGACCGTCCAGCGCTGGGGGCTCGTCGCGTCGTGAAGAACCTGGTGCTCGGCGGCCTCTCGAAGACCTACCTGGACCCCTACGCCGGGGCGCACGTCACCGCGGTCGAGGACGTCTCGCTCGAGGTCCGGGAAGGGGAGTTCGTCTCGCTCGTGGGCCCGTCCGGCTGCGGGAAGACGACGCTCCTCAACATCATCGCGGGGTTCATCCCACCCTCGCGCGGGGAGATCCTGCTGGACGGGCGGCGCGTCAAGGGGCCGGGCCCGGATCGGGGCGTGGTCTTCCAGTCCTTCGCGCTCTTTCCCTGGAAGACGGTGCTCGAGAACGTCACGTTCGGCCTGAAGATGCGCGGTATCTCTCGGGAGGAGCGGGCCCGGATCGGCCGCGAGTACGTGGCGCTGGTGGGGCTGGCCGGGGCGGAGGACCGCTATCCAGCCGATCTGTCCGGCGGCATGCAGCAGCGCGTCGGCGTCGCGCGGGCGCTGGCGAACCACCCGGACGTCCTCCTGATGGACGAGCCGTTCGCCAGCGTGGACGCGCAGACGCGCATGACGCTCCAGGAGGAGCTGACGCGGATCTGGCAGGAGCGCCGCCCTACGATCCTCTTCGTGACCCACGACGTGGAGGAGGCGGTGTTCCTCGCCAACCGCGTGGTGGTCCTCTCCCGCGCACCGGCACGGGTGGTCGCGGACCTGCCCGTGGCGGTGCCGCGACCGCGTGTGTGGGCCCGGCTCGTGGAGGACGCGGCGTTCAAGGCCCTGGTGGCCGAGGTGCTGCGCCTGGTGCGGCCGACGTGACGGGCCGCCCGGATGACGCGACGGGGAGCCCCGCATGAAGCTCTGGCGAGCGCTCCTCCGGTCGCCGAAGGGCCGGGTCTCCCTCGTGGTGCTGGCGTGCTATTGTGCCTGGCAGGGGTGGCTGACGCTCCGGGCGCCGGGGAAGCTCGCCCCGAGCCTCCCCCAGGGCGGGCGCGACCCGGTGGATGTCGTGGTGACGCTGCCGTTTGCGCCGGAGCGCTTCCACGTCCTGGTGTTCCAACGGTACGGCCGCGTGTCGGGGGCGGCGGATCGCCAGGTGGAGCTGCGGGGCGTCCGCCCCGCGGACCTGCGGGCGGTCGCGCGCCCCTACTGGGTGACCCGGGTGGAGCCGCTGTCGAGGTGACCCCACCCGGAGACCGTGCGGAGGTGAGCCCATGACGAGACTCCTGCTCGCGCTGATCCTGTTCGTGCTGACGGCCTGGCCGTCCGCGCTCCTGGCCCAGGCGAAGCCGGCGCCGGTCAAGGTCAAGGCCGGGATCGTGGCCGCGATCGACCAGCTCGGCGTCCCGATCGCGCTCGAGCGCGGGTTCTTCGAGAAG
>CAZDYT010000759.1:0-2351 GCA_964509395.1 uncultured bacterium | reverse complement strand
TGTGCGGGGATCGCCATCACCTAGCTCCCGCCCCGACTGAACGTATTGGCGCTCCTGCGGCGCATGATGAGGGTCCCGTCCCCGTCCTCGATGACGGCCTCCACCACGACGTAGTCCCGGTCCCGCTTCCGATACCGGTCGACAATCCGGAAGTGGACGCGTAGCAGCGTGTTCACTCCGGCGGGATGCAGGAATTCCGTCTCCTCCTTCGCGTGGATGGCGGCCATGCCGGGCGGGAGCGAAAAGCCGGGGCTGCGCGTACAGTTGCTCTGGTTCAACAGGAGCCCGGGGTGGACCATCGCCCGCCCCCCCTGAGGCCCCCGGTACCGGGGGTGCGGGTCGTCCAGCGCCTCGAGATAGCGCCGATTGAGCTCCGGGGTCACCCGAAACTCGTACGTCGCCAGCGTATCGCCGACGTCCATCTGGTCCATCGTCTTGGGCACGCTCATGGTGACTCCTGCCGCAGACTCAATTCCCCCTCTCGCGAGGGGTGAGGGGAGACCCCTCTCTCACCCCAGCCCTCTCCCTCCCAAGGAGGGAGAGGAAGACCATCGTCTCAGCGGCCTCTCCAGACCGGGGCCCGCTTCTCCCGAAAGGCACGCAAGCCTTCCTGCGCGTCCTCCGTTGCCTCGACTTGCCTCAGCAAGAGATTGGCAAGCTTGTACGCCTCGTCCTGACGCAGCGAGAGCGTCCGCAATGTGGCCTCCTTCATCGCCCACACGGCCAGCGGCGCATTTTCGAGAATCTTGCGGGCGATCCGCTCGGCGGTCGGCATCAGCTCGTCCGGCCCAACCACGTAGTTGACGAGGCCGAGCTCCAGAGCCTGCTGGGCAGTGAGCGGCTCTCCGGTAAAGAGGATCTCGAGCGCCTTGTTGAGCGGGACCCGCCTGGCGAGGATCGCGGGGCCGCTGACGGACGACATGCCGCGCTTGACCTGAGGCCATCCGAAGGTGGCGTGCTCCGAGGCGACGCAGATGTCAGAGCTCAAGGCGATGCCGCAGCCTTGAGCCAGGCAGACGCCGTTCACGGCGGCGATGATCGGCTTGTAGATTTGCGTCTGCAGCCCGTACAGGTCGCCGAAGGAGGGTTTCGCATCGCTGAACGGTTCTAACAGGTCATGACCCGACGAGAACGCCTTGCCCCGCCCCGTGATGATGACGACCCACACGTCCGGGTCATCGCGGATCTCGGAAAGTCTCCGCCACAACTCGGTCCGCATGTCGGCATCGATCGCGTTCATTTTCTCGGGACGGTTCAGGGCGAGGCAGGCCAGTTTCCCCTCCACCCGATATTCAATGGTCGTCATCAGACATCAGCCCTCCCAGCCGTGAGGATGTCATGCCCGCGAGTACCGGCGGGTACGCTTATCGGCCCCGGGCTCTCGCCGGATCTCAAGGCACTCCCGGGGCAGAATGCCGGTCACAACCCGGAGCCGGTCGCCCCGCTTGGCGAGCTCGAGCAGCTTTCTCCACCGTGTACGGTCCCCACCGGCTGTCCGCCGGGCCGTGGCGGGCGCCCATTGCCCGCGTAGCGATCCCGCTCGCCATGATCGCCCCGCAGCACGTCGGACACGGCTCGAAGGTGGTGTACAGGCCATATCCGCGGAACTCCACCTGCCGCAGCGCCCGAGCGGCCTCGCGGAGCGCGGCGGTCTCCGCACGGGCCGTCGGGTCGAGCGTCGAGGCCACGAGATTCCGGCCCCGAGCCACCACTACGCCCTCCCGGGCGATCACGGAGCCCACGGCCGGGTTCCCCTCGGCGCCCCCCCTTGGCCGCCTCTTCCAGGGCCAGTCGCATCAACCGCTCATGATCCGGCGACATGGCGCCTTCCCCCGCAGGATGCTGTCGAGCCGCACTGGCCTCCAGGAGGCCATCGGAACTCAGCTGGACGCGGCTACAGTGGCTGACGAGCGGAACCTTGAGGCGCGCCCCCAGCCGCGCGGCGAGGTCCTGGCCGTTCGGCGTGCCCGCCAGGAGGATCGGCGAAGGCGCGTGCTCGTCGATGAGCGGAACGAGCGCGGCCAGAGCCAGCTCGGGATCGTGCCCATTCAGCGCGGGAGGCTCGAGCCAGTAAACCCGGTCCGCCCCGTGGGCGGCGAGACCGTCCACTGCCGTGCCTCCGCGCTCCCCGAGCAGGACCGCAGCGAGGCGGGCGTTACAAGCCCGGGCGACCCCTCGCGCCTCACAGCCGGCCTCGAGGCTGCCGTCGGGGAGCGCGCCTCCGTGCGTCTCGGCGATCACCCAGACCTCGCCGTTCATGAATCCTCACCGCTCGCTTGGCAGCCGGGCCCCCACGTCCCCGCAGGCATACGGGGCACGGACGAACCGATGGTAGCGCGTCGGGCGGCCGG
>CAZDYT010000758.1:0-2351 GCA_964509395.1 uncultured bacterium | reverse complement strand
CCGTGCCGCCCGCGGGCGCGGGACCGCGTGCCGCGCCGAATGCGAGGGCGACGGCCACCGCCAGAACCACGACGCCCGCGCTTTGTGCGGCGGCCAGGCGTGTCCGCCGCACCAGGCTCCAGGCGAGCGCGGCGTTGACCACCGCGAGCAGGCAGGAGACCCCGTAGACGCCGGTCCACGCGGCGATCTGGATCAGGTCGAGCCGCCGGTACGGGACGTAGCCCAGGAGCCCCCACGGGAACCCCGACAGGAGATGCGTCCGGCCCAGCTCGGCCGCCACCCAGAACGGCGGCGCCAGCCAGAGCCCCGCGACGCCGAGCGGCGCCCGCAGCCACGCCACGCCCGCGGCCACCGCACCCCAGTAGAGCGCGAGGTAGCCGGCCAGCCCCAGGAGGACGAGCACGGCGACCGGCCACGTGAGCGTCGAGAAGGTGGTCATCGTGTGGGTGAGCCACCGAAGGAGCGGAACGAAGAAGGCGGCGCCCGCGACCCAGCCTTCGAAGAAGGCGTGTTGCGGGGGCCAGGCCCTGGCGGCGAGGGCCAGCACCGGCGCGAAGGCCACGCCGCCGGCGACGTCCCCGCACGGGAGCGCGTAGGCGAGGGCCAGCGCCAACCGGGCGAGCGCGGCGACCAGCAGCCGTACACCGAGGCGTGACGCGAGCTGAGGCTCGGGGGGAGGCAGGCCCGATCCGTTCGCCAGCCGGTTGAGGCCGGGACGGCCGCGAGGCCGTGGGCCGAGCGCGTCACGGCCGAGATGAGCAAACCGAACGGGCTGGCTTTGCCAGAAGGGCCGGCGGAGGGGGGCGCAGCCCCCCTCCGAGTGGACTCTAGCGGCCATGCAGGAGGCGCTCTCCCAGGACACGCGGCAGCCCGGCCGCGTAGATGCGACGGCTGGCTTCCACGGTGTCGTAGCGCACGCGCCGGATCTCGACGAAGCCCCCGTCCGGGTCCCAGAGCGCGTAGGCCGCCGCCGGGTCTCCGTCGCGTGGCTGGCCGACGCTGCCCACGTTGACCAGGTACCGCTCGCCGGGGATCAGGGTCACGCGGCGCGGATCCCGCTTGAACCCGACGCTCCCATCCTCGCGGAGCGCCCACACGGCCGGCAGATGGGAGTGCCCGACGAAGCCGAGCGGGGTCGCGTAGGCGGCGAGCGCCCGCGCGCCATCGGCGGCGGAGATCAGGTAGGGCCACGCCTCCGGGGGCAGCGGGGAGGCGTGCACCAGCATCGCCCCGGCGTGCTCGGTGACGAGCGGTAGGCCCGCCAGCCGCCGCGTCTGGTCCGCGGTGAGCTGCCCGGCGGTCCACTCGGCGGCCGCGCGCGCGTAGGGGTTGAACCAGTCGAGGTCGAGAAGCCCCGCAGCGGCGTGGTCGTGGTTGCCCGCGACCACGATCGCATCGCGACCCGCGATGGTCTCCACGACCCAGCCCGGGTCCGCCCCGTAGCCCACCAGGTCACCGAGGCAGAGCAAGTGGTCGACCCCGGCAGTCGCCAGGTCGGCGAGCACCGCGCGCAGGGCGGGCGCGTTCGCGTGGATGTCCGAAAGAATGGCGTACCTTACGGACAGAGCTCCCGGCGGATGCGGTCCAGCAGACCGTTGATGAACCGCGTCGACTCTTCGGTGGAGAACTTCCGGGCGATCTCGAGGGCTTCGTTGATCGCCACCTTCGGGGGCACGTCACTCTCCCCCATCAGCTCGAAGATCGCCGCGCGCAGGATGTTCCGGTCGACGACAGCCATGCGCTCCAGGTCCCACCGCTCGGCGAAGCGGCTGATCAGCCCGTCGATCTTCGCTTGGTGGGCCTTCGTGCCGCGGACCAGCACGTTGGCATAGGCGCGGACCTCCTCGGGGGCCCGCTGCCGCCCCCAGAACTCGTCCGCCGTCGGGCCGATGTCATCCTCGCCCCGGAGGTCCAGCTCGTAGAGGAGCTGAAGCGCCAGCTCCCGGGCCTTGCGCCGCCGACCCATCCCTTATCTTCGGAGGGGGGCTTTGCCCCCCTCTGCCGGGCCTCCGAGTCGGGTCCCTGGCTCCCGGTCGCGCCCGTTCGCCTTGCGGCGCAGGGATCGGCCCCGCCTCCTCGCCGGAGAGGAGCGACGGCGTCCCCCTGCCCGACCGCTCAGCGCTCGGAGGAGCGCGACGAGCTCGATGGCCGCGAGCGCGGCTTCTTCGCCTCGGTTCCCCACGCGGCCACCCGCGCGGTCGAACGCCTGGTCGACGGTCTCGGCCGTGATGACCCCGAACGTGGTCGGGATGCCGGTCAGGCGCCCGACGTCGGCAATGCCGCGGGCCGCCTCGCCGGCCACGTACTCGAAATGGGGCGTCTCGCCCCGGATCACGCATCCGACACAGACG
>CAZDYT010000757.1:0-2358 GCA_964509395.1 uncultured bacterium | reverse complement strand
CTCGCCCAGCCCGGCTGGGCGGCGTGGCTCCGCCTCCTCTCCACCCCCCGGTCCCTTCGCCTCGCCGGCACCGCCTTCCTGATCGCGGCGCTCTCGACCCTCTCGGCTGTCGCCGTGGGCTTTCTCTTCGCCTACGCCACCTCGCGCCCGGATGTGCCGCTGCGCCACCTCTTCAAGCTGGTCGCCATCCTGCCCATCGTCTCGCCTCCGTTCGTCGGAGGCCTGGCCTTCATCCTCCTCTTCGGCCGGCGTGGCCTCGTCACCTACTCGCTGCTCGGGCTCAGCGGCGACATCTACGGCTGGCATGGGCTCTGGATGGCCCAGACGCTGGCGTTCTTCCCCATCGCGTACCTCACGCTCGCGGGCGTCCTCCGTCGCATCAATCCGACCCTCGAGCACGCGGCCCAGGACCTCGGGGCCCGGGGCTTCCGCCTCTTCCGCACCGTCACGCTCCCGCTGGCGCTACCCGGGCTCGCCAGCGCGGGGCTCTTGGTGGGGATCTACACGCTGAGCGACTTCGGCAATCCGATGCTGGTGGGCGGCGCCTTCAAGGTACTCGCCACCGAGACCTACACCCAGGTCACTGGCTGGGGCGACCTCGGGATGGCCGCCGCGCTCTCGACGGCGCTCCTCGTCGCGAGCCTCGCGCTCTTCATGCTCCAGCGCTACTGGGTGGAGGGCGGGGGTTCCTACGCCACCGTCACCGGGAAGGGAACCTTCGCCGACCCGCCCCCGACGTCGGCCCCCGCCCGGTGGGCGCTCGTCGCCGGCTGCAGCCTGGTGGCGCTGGTGCTCATCGCCACTTACGTGGTCGTGTTCGTGGGGGCCTTCGCCCGGACGTGGGGGGTCGACTGGCGGCCGACGGTCGCCAACTTCGAGTACGCCGCTTTTCGCGGGAGCCAGCTCTGGAACAGCATCCGCTTCGCGGCGGCGGCCGCGGCGGGAGGATCCGTGCTCGCCGTGCTCGCCGCCTTCCTGATCCACCGAAAGCGCTTCCCCGGCCGGGCCGTGTTCGACTTCGCGGCGGTGCTGCCGGCGGCGCTTCCGGGGACCCTGATCGGCGTCGCCTACATCCTGGCGTTCAACACGCCGCCGTTGGCGCTCACAGGGACCGGGACCATCATCGTGGCGGCCATGCTCTTCCGCACGATCCCCGTCGGATACCGCGCCGCGGTGGCGAGCCTCGCCCAGATCGCGCCCAGCATCGAGGAGAGCGCCGCGGACCTCGGCGCGCGCCCGCTCCGGACCCTGTGGGATATCACGCTCCCGCTGATCCGCTCGGCGTTCACCGGCGCGCTCGTCTTCACCTTCATCCGCTCGATGACCACGCTCAGCGCCGTCGTATTCCTCATCTCACCCGGAAATGTGGTCGCCTCGGCCTCCATTCTGGCCCTGGCGGAGCACGGCGACTGGGGCCAGGCGAGTGCGATGGCGGCGAGCCTGATGACGGCGATCTTCCTCGTGCTCCTGGGCTTCCGCGTGCTCACCGGAGGGCGCCTCCGCCTGTTCGAGCTCTGAACCCATGGCTGCGCCGGTGCACGTCCGACTCATCGACGTGGTGAAGCGCTTCGGCGCCACCGTCGCCGTCGCGGGTGTCACGCTCGACATCCGCCGCGGCAGCCTGACCACGATCCTCGGGCCGAGTGGGTGCGGCAAGACGACGCTTCTCCGCCTCATCGCCGGGTTCCTGGAACCCGACGCAGGCGAGATCCTAATCGACGGGCTTCCGCAGCGGGACTTGCCGCCCTATCGCCGGAAGACGTCGACGGTCTTCCAGGAGTACGCGCTCTTCCCGCACATGACCGTGTTCGACAACGTGGCCTACGGCCTCCGCCTCCGCCGGCTCCCCCGCGCCGCCGTGGCCGAGAAGGTGCGGCAGATGCTCGGGCTCATGCGTCTCGACGGGCTCGAGACGCGCTTCCCCCGGGAGCTCTCCGGCGGGCAGCAGCAGCGTGTGGCGCTGGCCCGCTCGCTCATCGTCGAGCCCGAGGTGCTCCTCATGGACGAGCCGCTGTCGAACCTCGACGCGAAGCTCCGCATCAGCGTGCGCGCCGAGATCCGCGAGCTCCAGGAGCGCCTCGGCATCACGACGGTCTACGTCACGCACGATCAGGAGGAGGCCCTGGCCATCTCGGACACGATCGCCGTCATGCAGCGTGGCACCGTGCGCCAGGTCGGCACCCCCCGGGAGATCTACGAGCAGCCGAGCGACCCCTGGGTCGCGGGGTTCGTGGGTCAGGTGAACCTCCTCCGGGCGACGGTCGAGGCCGCGCCCGGGGCCGGGCGGCTTCAGCTGCGGATCGGCGTACTCGAACTTCCGCTACCGGCGGAGGCCGTCGTCGAACCGGGTCGAGACGT
>CAZDYT010000756.1:0-2359 GCA_964509395.1 uncultured bacterium | reverse complement strand
GGCCAGGCGAAGATGCTCTCCGTGATGACCGCGCCGCCGAAGAGGACCCCGACGTCGAGCCCCCAGAGGGTGACCAGCGGGATCGCGGTGTTCTTCAAGGCGTGCTTGGCCACGACGAGGCGCTCGGTGAGGCCCTTGGCCCGGGCGGTCCGGACGTAGTCCTCCCCCAGAACATCCAGCATCCCGGACCGGACGAGGCGCGTGTTCCGCGCCAACGACAGCGAGCCTAGGGTCACGGCCGGCATGATGAGGTGCCAATACGTGCCTGACCCCATGGCGGGCAGCCACCGGAGCCAGACGGCAAAGACGAGGATAAGGAGGAGCCCGAGCCAGAAGCTCGGGACCGACTGGCCGAGGATCGCTAGGACGCGCACCCCCTGGTCGACGACGCTTCCCTGACGAAGGGCGCAAAGGAGCCCGAACACGAGGGAGAGGAGGACGGCGTACAGGAAGGCGGCCACCATCAGCTCGAGGCTCCGGGGGAAGCGCTCGATGACTACCCCCAGGGCGGGCTGCTCCTGGTAGCGGAGCGACTCGCCGAAGTCGCCGCGGATCACCCCCTTCCGCAGCTTGACGGGAACTTCTTCCCAGCCTCCGCCGGAGGCGAAGGTCCGCACGGTCCGGCCGCCTCCGCCTCCGCCTCCACCTCCGCCGATGTCGCCGACGAGGAACCGGGCGAACTGGATGTAGAGCGGCCTGTCCAGCCCGTACATGATCCGGATCCGTTGGATGTCCGCCGCCGGGGCATCCAGCGGCAGCATGAGCGCCGCCGGATCCCCGGTGAGCTGCATGATCAGGAAGACCAGCAGCAGGACGCCGAAGACGACCAGAACGGACTGGGCGAGCCGCCGGAGGAAAAACCGCCACATCGCGGGACGGCCTGATCGCCTACTTCTTGAACCTGGCCTCCTTGAGCCAGACCATCTCGTCCTGGCGCACCTTCCAGGCGAGGCGGCTCGACACCCCCATGATGTCCGCGACGTGGTGGCCGAACACGAACGGCGGGTCGTCCCACAGCTGCTTCTGGATCTGGCTGTAGAGCGCCCTTCGCTTCTCTGGCTCCAGCGTCGTCCGGGCCTCGTCGATGATCTTGTCCCATTCGGGCTTTGTCGGCCGGCAGGCCGCGCCCGCGGAGTCCGGCGGCAGCGTGTGGAGCCAGGGGAAGAGGATCATGTCCGCGTCGAACATCCAGTTCCCCCAGCTGTTGTGCGTGATCCCGTCGTTCTCGCAGGCGTTGTTGCGCTGGAGGTGCGTGCCCCACTCGTAGACGGTCACCTTGGTCTGGACGTACTCCTTCCCGAGCTTGGAGAGCTCGGCGGCGATCCCCTCCGCCATGTCCTTGTCCTTCGGGTAGCGGCCCTGGATCGTGTGGACGTTCACCTGGATGGGGAGGGACACCCCGGACTCCTTGAGGAGCTGGCGGGCCTTGTTGGGATCGTATGGGTAGAACGGGACCTTGTCGTCGTAGCCAAAGTGCCATGAGCCGACCATGGTCGAGACTCGCTTGCCCATGCCGCCGTACACGGTCTTGAGCAGGCCCTCCATGTTCGCCCCGTAGTTCACGGCCTGGCGGACCTTCTGGTTGTTCATGGGGGGCTTGTGCCGCTCGAGGCGCCAGAGGGCGACGCGGTTCGACGCCGTGTGGCTCACGTACGCCTTTCCCGACTTGTTGATGAAGTCGATCTCCTCGACCGGCACGGCATGCACGAGGTCGGCGTCGCCGGCGAGGAGCGCGGAGACGCGGACCGACGGCTCCGAGGCGGTCCGGAAGATGACCTTCTTGACCTCGGGGGCGCCGCCCCAGTACTGGTCGTTCGCCTCCAGGACGAGGTCCCCGTCCTTGACCCAGCTCACGAACCGGTAGGGGCCGGAGCCGACGGGGTTCGTGGCGACCTGCGCGGGGGAGCTCGTCCCGTAGTACTTCGGCGGGACGATGCGGGTGTGGAACCCGCTCATGCGGTTCAGGAGGATGGGATCGGGCCGCGTGGTGATCACGTTGACCGTGTACTTGTCGACCGGCTCCGCGCGGTCGATGATCTGGTAGTAGCTCAGGACCGCTCCCTTGAACTCCTTGTGCACCCGGCCGTGGATCCGGTCGATGGTGAACTTCACCGCCTCGGAGGTCAGCTCCTCGCCGTCGTGGAACTTCACCCCCTCGCGGAGCTTGAACTGCATCGTGGTCGGGTTCAGGCGCTTCCACGAGGTCGCCAGGAGCGGCTTCCAGCCGTTGACCGGGTCGATGGGCGAGGACATCTCGACCGGCTGCTCGAACATGTTGCCCGTGATGCTCTCGATCCAGGTCGCGATGTGGTTGTGCGGGTCCAGCGTGGTCCACGGGACCCCGTAGATGACCACGACC
>CAZDYT010000755.1:0-2361 GCA_964509395.1 uncultured bacterium | reverse complement strand
GGCGTCGACATCAGCGACACGCGGACCTTCGATCCGGCCCGCCAGTTCGAGTACTCGCCGCCGATCACGATGCGCGGCGCCTACGAGACGCTCGTGACGATGACTCCCGGTGACTACGTCAACGTCAAGCCGCTGCTCGCCAAGAGCTGGAAGCTCACCGACGGAGGCAAGGCCTGGCTCTTCCAGCTCCGGGAAGGCGTGCGGTTCGCCAGCGGCAATCCGCTGACCGCCGACGACGTGAAGTTCTCCTTCGAGCGGCTCGCGAGCGTCAAGGATCAGCCGGCCGACCTCGCCGAGAACGTGGCGGGCGTCGAGGTCGTCGACCCGCTGACCGTCAAAGTGGTCATGGTCGACAAGAGCCAGCCGCTCCTCAACGTCCTCGCCTCGATCACCTTCGCCGTCGTCGACTCGAAGACCGTGAAGGCCCAGGGCGGCACCAGCGCGAAGGATGCCGAGAAGACCGACAAGGCGACCGCGTGGCTCGACCAGCACTCCGCCGGGACCGGGCCCTACGCCCTGACCTCGTGGGTGCGGAACTCCGAGATCGTGCTGGAGCGGAGCAAGAACTACTGGCGGGCGCCGGCGCCGTTCGAGCGCGTCGTCATCCGCCACATCGGCGACAGCGCGGCCCAGTTCCTGGCCCTCCGGCGGGGCGACATCGACGCCGCCCTCAACCTGACGCCGGACCAGCTCAACAGCCTGGCCCGGGACCCGAACGTCCGCGTCCTCTCCGGGACGAGCCTCGACTACATGTACATGACGCTCACGAGCAGCGCCGAGCTGAACAAGACGCTCGCGAACCGAGCGGCCCGGCAAGCGGTCGCCTCCGCCATCGACTACGACGGCATCATCAAGGGCCTGATCGGGGGCTACGCGACGCGCTCGGCCACGTTCATCCCCGTGGGCCTGGGCGGGTCCACCGAGGCGCTGACCAAAGAGATCGGCTACCGGCAGGACCTGGCCAGGGCCAAGCGGCTCCTGGCCGAGGCGGGGGTGCCGAACGGCTTCGCCTTCAAGCTCAGCTACGGAAAGGCGTCGATCGCCGGCACGTCGTACGATCTCGTCGCGCAGAAGATCCAGTCTGACCTCGCCCGGGTCGGAATCACCGTCGAGCTCGACCCCCTCGACCAGGCGACCCTGCGCACGCAGTACAAGGAGGGCAAGTCGCAGGCGGTCCTCACCTTCTGGAACCCCGACGCCCCCGACGCGTACCTCTGGGCCCAGCCCTCGATCGGACGCGTGTCCAAGCGGGTGCACTGGGCCGTCCCGAAGGAGTTGACGGACCTCGTCACCCGCGCCGGCGGGGAGACCGACCCCGCCAAGCAGGCGGCTCTCTACCGCGAGTACCAGAAGGTGCTCGTCGATCAGGCGAACTACATCATCCTGATCCAGCCGATCTACCGGGTGGCGACCGGCAAGGCCATCGCCGGCTACCAGCTCACCGCGGCGGGCTGGCAGGTCGACCTGTACGACGTCAAGCCGGCGGACTGAGGGCCGCCGGGAGGGGGCGGGATCGCGTGGTCTCCGTCGTGTAGATGCACCTCCGCTACCTGCTCACGAGGGTGGTCACCTCGGTCGCGATGGCCGTGGCGGCCACCCTCGTCGTCTTCCTCATCGCGCACACCGTTCCCGCCGACCCGATCCTGGCGCAGCTGGGCGACAAGGCCTCGGCCAATGCCGAGCTGGTCGCCAAGTTTCGCGCTCGCTGGGCTCTCGACCAGCCGCTCTGGGAGCAGTACCGGATCTTCCTCACGCGCCTCCTTCAGGGCGACCTCGGGGAGGCGATCGCCTCCCGCCGGCCCGTGCTCGACGACATCAAGCAGTACGCGCCGGCGACGATCGAGCTGGCCACGCTGGCCGCGTTCCTCACGATGCTCGTCGGCGTCCCGCTCGGCGTCCTGGCCGCGGTGAAGCGCGACGGCTGGCTCGATCACGGCGCCCGGATCGGCTGCCTCATCGGCGTCTCGGCGCCGACGTTCTGGCTCGCGTTCCTGGCGCTGGCCATCTTCTACGGGGGACTCCAGATCGCCCCCTCCCCGGGGCGGCTCGACGCGGGTGCCGTCCCTCCGCTGCACGTGACGGGGCTCTTTCTGGTCGACAGCTTGCTCGCGCGGGACTTCGCCACCTTCCGCAGCGCGCTGGCGCACATGGTCCTGCCGGCGGTGGTGCTCGCCGCCTCGACGGTCGGGCTGATCACCCGATCCACGCGCGCCAGCATGCTCGAGACGCTCGGCCAGGATTATGTCCGCGTGGCGCGCGCCAAGGGCCTGACCGAAGGGGCGGTGATCTCGCGCCACGCCGTCCCCAACGCGCTCATCCCGGTCGTCAGCCTGGGGGGTCTGGCCTACGCCGAGCTGCGCG
>CAZDYT010000754.1:0-2368 GCA_964509395.1 uncultured bacterium | reverse complement strand
GGCGACGACCTGCCGGGGGCGATGATGCCGCAGCTCTACTTCCGCTACCTGCGCTCTCAGGACACGCGGACCCTCCCGCGGATCTTCGCGCACAACCGATGGGATCTCGTGGCGCTCGCCCTCCTCGCCGCGCGCGCGGAGGCGTTGCTTGCCGGGCCGGACGGGGGCCACGACCCCTTGGAGTGGCTCGGGGCAGCGCGCTGGCTCGAGCGGCGCGACCCGGCGCGGAGTGCCGGCTTCTACCAGGCGGCGCTCGGCGCCGAGGGGCTTCCGCAGAGCCTCCGGACGCGGGCGGCGTGGCGGCTTGGGCGGCTCTGGCGGCGCGCGGGACGCCTCGACGAGGCCGTGGCGCTCTGGACGGAGGCGGCGCGCGCCGATGCGGCGTCGCCGCTCGGCCTCCTCGTGGACCTCGCCAAGCTCTTCGAGCACCACGCCCGGGACTACGCGACCGCGCTCGATCTCACCGGCGTGGCCCTTGCCCGCGCCGCGGCCGAGACCCCGGAGGAGATCCGGGTGCTGGTCCTCGGGGCCCTCCGCCACCGGGCCCGCCGCATCGAGCGTCGGCTCGCCCGTCGCGGCGCGGCGGTGGGTTGCGAGCCCCGCGGCGCCTAGCCTCCCTGAAGCCGGGCTCCGCGTTCCTTCGCGAACGATGCCTCGTCGGGCGAGTGACGGTCAATTGTTGCGTTTCGTGGGGCCGTGGCCCCCGGGGCGGGCGCGGCCGGCGCGCCGAGCGGAGGGGGAGTTACTCGGAGAGCGGGAACGCCACGACGTGGATCACGTTCGCGACGATCCGGACTCGCGTGCCGATCGGGTAGATCGTGGTCGAGGGTTGGATGGAATGGACGCGGGCGCCCGAAGGCAGGCGGAGGCGGTAGAGGTTCTCCGAGCCGTGGAACTGCCGGCCGATCATGACGACGTCGCCGTCCGGGTGCGGGATGAAGTCGATGTCGTCCGGGCGGATCATGATGTCCACCGGGATCCCCGCCGGATACCCGCTGGGGTTCTGAAAGGTCCCGATCTCCGAGACGATTCCCTCCTCCTTGACGATGCAGCGGAGGAAGTCCGCCTCGCCCACGAACTCCGCGACGAACCGCGTCGCCGGGTGATGGTAGACCTCGTACGGGACGTCGACCTGCTCGAGGCGTCCCGCGTGGAGGACCCCGACGCGGTCGGCGAGCGTGAACGCCTCCTGCTGATCGTGGGTCACGAAGACGGCGGTGGTGCCGGTCAGGCGGAGGATCTTCTCGATCTCTTCCCGCATGACGGCCCGGAGGTCCGCGTCGAGGTTCGAGAACGGCTCATCCAGAAGGATCAGCACCGGCGCCGGGGCGAGGGCACGGGCGAGCGCCACGCGCTGCTGCTGCCCGCCCGAGAGCTCGTGTGGATAGCGGCCGGCGAGCGCCGTGAGCCCGACGAGATCGAGCACCTCGGCGACCCGCTGCGTGCGCGCGGCGCGCTCGAAGCGGTCGAGCCCGAACGCGACGTTCGCGACTACGGTCAGGTGCGGGAAGAGCGCGTAATCCTGGAAGACGATGCCGACGCCGCGCGCTTCGGGGGGAACCGCGGTCCCGTTGCCCGCCATCCGGTGCCCCCGAATCTCCACCGTGCCGCGATCGGGGACCTCGAAGCCGGCGATGAGCCGGAGCGTGGTCGTCTTGCCGCAGCCCGAGGGGCCGAGGAGCGCCAGGACCTCGCCGGGTTCCACGGCGAGCGACAGCCCGTCCACGGCGGGCGGCTCGTGGGGTGCGAAACGCTTCGTGACGGTGTCGAGGCGGAGGAGGCTCACCCCCGAGTCGCCCGCTCCTCGTTCGGCCGGTAGACCCAGATCTTCCCCGCGGCCGCGAGCCCCAGCACGATCGTTCGGCCGTGACCGCTGGTCGTGATCGTCCCCGCCCAGGGCGCGATCTCCTCGATGCTGAGGCGCGTGCCGGGCTTGACGTCGTGTTTCCAGAGGTGCTCGAGGAGTCGGCGATCGGCTTCGGCTTCCTCGGTGATCCGCTCGACGACCACCGTCGCTCCCTCCTTGGCCTGGTCCAGGGGGAACGGGTGCGTGGGCGGGGGGCGTGCCATCCCGGGGATCGGGTTGCCGTGGGGACACGTGCTCGGCATGCCGAGGATGGCGGCCAGCCGCTGCTCCACCCGTGGGGACAGCGCGTGCTCGAGCCGGTGCGCTTCCTCGTGGGCTTCGGTCCAGTTCAGCCCGAGCATGTCCGTGAGCCATCGCTCGAGCAGCCGGTGCCGGCGGGCCATCACCTCGGCCAGCGCCTTGCCCTTCTTCGTGAACGAGATCTGCTTCCCCGCGCTCACGCGGATGTAGCCGGCCCGCGCCATTCGCTGGAGCGCCTCGGTCACCGCCGGGGGCGAGACC
>CAZDYT010000753.1:0-2369 GCA_964509395.1 uncultured bacterium | reverse complement strand
CCTGCGCGCTCGGGGGCGGCGTGCGGCGCCACCCGCGGCCCGATCACCACTCCAGACGTCGCCGTTCAGGGCTAGAGTTCGCCGAGGTAGGCCTTGCGCACGGCGTCGTTCGCCAGGAGCTCGGCCCCGGTCCCCTCGAGCACGATCCGTCCGGCCTCGAGCACGTACGCCCGGTCCGCCATGCGGAGCGCCAGGTTGGCGTTCTGCTCGACCAGCAGGACCGCGGTCCCCTGCCGGTTGATCGTCTGGATGGTGTCGAAGATCTGCTGGACCAGGAACGGCGCCAGCCCCAGGGACGGCTCGTCCAGCAGCAGGATCCGGGGCGTGATCATCAGGGCGCGCCCGATGGCGAGCATCTGCTGCTCGCCGCCCGAGAGCGTGCCCCCCAGCTGGGTCTGACGCTCGCGGAGGACCGGGAACAGGCTGTACACGCGCTCCAGCGCCGCGTCCTCGTCGTCCGCATTGCGCCGCGTGTAGTGGCCGAGGCGGAGGTTCTCGAGGACCGTCAGCCGCGTGAAGATGCGCCGGCCCTCCGGGCAGTGGACGACCCCCAGGCGCACGATGTCGGCCGCCGAGGCCCGGCTGATATCCCGTCCGCCCAGCATCACCTGCCCCCGCTCGAGGCGGATCAGCCCCGAGATCACCCGCAGCGTGGTCGACTTGCCGGCCCCGTTCGCGCCGATCAGAGCCACGATCTGCCGCTCCCCGACCTCGAAGGAGATCTCCCTGAGCGCCCGGATCTGGCCATAGCGCGCCACGAGGTCCCGCGCCTGGAGGATCGGCGCGCCGGCCTGCCCGGTGGGCGCTTCCGCCGCCCGCGCCACCGCCGTCAGCTCGCCTTTCCGAGGTAGGCCTCGATCACCCGCTGATTGCGCTGAATCTCCAGCGGGGGCCCCTCGGCGATCCTCTCCCCGTGGTCCAGCACCACGATGTTCTCCGACACCTGCATGACCACCTTCATGTCGTGCTCGACGAGCACCACCGTGACGCCCAGGTCGCGGACCCGTCGAATCAGCGCGATCAGCTCGAGGGTTTCCACGGGGTTCATCCCGGCGGCGGGCTCGTCCAGCAGCAGGAGCGCGGGCTGCGTGGCCAGGGCGCGCGCGATCTCCAGCCGGCGCTGGTCGCCGTAGGGCAGGTTCATCGCCAGCTGGTCTTCGTACTTCCGGATCCCGACGAAGTCCAGCAGGTCACGGGCCCGCTCACGGGCATCGTGCTCCTCGTGTCTGGCCCGGGTCGTCCGCAGCATCGCATCGAAGACGCTCGCGTGCGTGCGACAGTGCGCGCCCACGAGGACGTTGTCCAGCACCGACATCCCTCGGAACAGGCGGATGTTCTGGTAGGTGCGCGCGATGCCCAGCGCCGTCACCCGGTGCGGCGGCACGCCGTCGAGGAGGTGGTCCCGGAACCGCATGGTCCCGGAGGTCAGGGGATACACGCCGGTGATGAGGTTGAAGATCGTCGTCTTCCCCGCCCCGTTGGGACCGATCACGGCGACCAGCTGGCCCTGGTCGACGGAGAACGAGACGCTGCTGACCGCCCGGAGACCGCCGAAGTCCTTGGTCACCCGGTCGATCACGAGAAAGCCGCCATCGCCCGGGGCCTCCCGGGGTCCCCGGGGCGCCCCGAGCCGAACCTCCGCGTCCCGGGTCGTCGCCGACGGGCCGCCAGCGCCGCCTTCACCCGCCGCCGGCTCGACCGCCCGCCGCGGCTGGACCTGAACGGGCCAGAGGCCTTGCGGCCGCACGAGCATCATCAGCGTGAGCCCGAACCCGAAGATCGTCAGCCGGTACTGGGCCCACTCGCGGAGCACCTCGGGCAGCACCACCAGGGTGATGGCGCCCACCACCACGCCCGGGATGCTGCCCATCCCGCCGAGCACGACCATGGCGAGGATCGTGACCGACTCGAGCAGGATGAAGCTCTCCGGGCTCACGAAGCCCTGGAGGCCGGAAAAGATGACGCCCGAGAAGCCGGCCGTGCTGGCGCCCATCGCGAAGGCCAGCAGCTTCGTCGTCGTCTTGTTGATCCCCATCGCCTGCGCCGCGTCCTCGTCCTCGCGGATCGCCGCCCAAGCACGCCCGATCCGGGAGTCCTGCACGCGGTAGGAAAAGAAGACCGCCGCGAGGCAGAGCCCGAGGATCAGGTAGTAGTACTGGATCGGGGAGGACAGCGTCAGGGGCAGGCCGTGGAGGAAGTCCGGAAGCGGCGGGTAGAGGAGCAGGCGCGCGGTCTCGACGGACCTGGGGTCGAGCTTGGTCGCGTCGAGCGTCGCCGGGTCGATGTTGATCACGCCGCGGGGGCCGTTGGTCAGGGCGTCGAGGTTGTTGAGCAGGATCCGGACCACCTCCCCGAAGCCCAGCGTGACG
>CAZDYT010000752.1:0-2372 GCA_964509395.1 uncultured bacterium | reverse complement strand
ATGAAGCCCGTCACTGGCACATACCCGCGCGCTTCGAGCCGCTCCGTCGCCGGTCCGGCGAGTCCCGAGAGATCCGACCCGACGGCCGCGAGGCGCGCGCCCACCACCGCCACGTCCCAGCGGAGCACCTCCGCCGTGTAGACGTTGACGACGCTCCCGCCCGTGACCAGGAGGTCGGCTGGCGCCTCGCCGAGCGCGACCCGCATGAGCCCGGTGCGATCGGTCACGAGCCCGCCGGGAACCTCGACCCGACCCTACAGCCGAGGCCGGGTGCCGCGGCGGGCCGAGAACCGAGCAGATCAAGGACGCAGGCCCGAGGCGCGCCGAGGCGTATGCCGCATACGTTGAGGCGCGCCGAGGGCCGAGGACGCAGAGATGCGACGGTGATCGGCCCGGCGCGATCGCTCACGAGCCCGCCGGGACGATCAGCAGGGTCCAGGCCCGACGGCGCGCCCAGGTCCGCTCGAACTCCGCATAGGAGACCACGCGGTACGGCGTCATCCCCGAATGGAGGACGACCGCTTCGGCACGGTCGTCATAGCCGACGAGGACGGCGAAGTGCGGCACCGGGTACGCCGCGAAGCCGAGGTCCTGGAAGACGATGAGCGGGCGGCCGCGTTGGAGCTCGTCCTTGACCCGATCCAGCGTGCCGGAGAACGAGCGCGCCTGGAAGCCTCGGCGGCGGGCGTAGAACTCGAGGTCGAGGTTGAGCGTCCCGCGGACCGAAGGGAGATAGAGCTCGCGGGCGATCTCGTCCTGCCCCGCGACCGCGCCGTAGTACTGGAGGACCATCGCCAGCGAGGCCGGGCCGCACAGGTACTCCTCCTGCGGGATGAAGGGCACGGTCGTGATCAGGCGGCCGTGGCCGGCCACGACATCCGCCCGGATGGTGTCGAGGCTCACGCGCGCGCATCCGGCCGTCGCCCCGAGCCCCACCGCGAGGAGCACGCAAAGCGCTTGAATCCGTCGCCGCATCGACCCTACTATATCATCCGACTGCGTATGGGGGCGTCGCCCGAGGTCTACATCTGCTGGGTTTGTGGCTCCGTGATGCGGGAGGTCAAGTGCAAGATCGTCTGCCCGCATTGCGGCTACATGCGCGACTGCTCCGATCCTTAAGCCTTCTCCCCCGAGAACCGACGACCGCGACGTCACGTGGGCCGCACGCGATCGTCGTGCCGATTTGCGATGCTGATTGAGGAGGCGCTCCGGGAGGCGCTCGCCCAGGCGACGCGCGGGCAGGTCTCGTTCCGGCGAGAGTTCGAGGGCTTCCCCGGTACCGCACACGGGGGCGCCGTCGCCGCCCTGTTCTACCGGGTCACCACGCCGCGCCCGCCGGTCCGCCTGCGGATGAATCTCATCCGTGGTGTGCCGACCGACACCCCGCTCCAGCTGACGACGGGCAGCACCGGTGCGCTCGCCCGCCTTGCCCTCGCCCAGGGGAGCCGCGGCCTGGCCGACGCCGAGCTCACGCGCGAGCGCATTTCCCCACTCGACCCTGCCCCCACGCTGGCGGCCTGGCAGCAGGCGCATACCCCGGAAGGAGAAGTCCCCGGCACCGCCACGTGCCTGGCGTGCGGCTCGACGAATCCTTTGGGCCTCCGCGTCCGATTCTTCTTCAACGAGCGCTTCCTCTGGCAGGAGTACACCCCACGCGAGAGTTACCGCGCCGCCAACGGCTCCTTGCACGCCGCGCTCACGACCATCATGCTGGACGAGCTTGGCTGGTGGCTGGGGGCCCTGGCGCAAGGGGAGTGCGGGGTCACGACCGAGGTCGCGATCACGGTCTTCCGGCCGCTTCCGTTCGCCCCGCTACTCGTGCTCGGGGACCGCACGGCCGTCCGGGCCGATGACGACCCGCGCGCTCGGTACTCCCGGGCGTCGGGACTGCTCCTTACGGCGGACGGCCAGCTTCTGGCGGCGGGCGAGGTGCGTTTCGCGGGCAGCCGCGCCTACACCAAACGTCTCCTCGAGCCCTTCCTCGAAGTGACCGAGTCCGAAGCCCTCTACCGCTTGTTTCCGACCGCCCGGAGCCTCAGCATCCGGGCGCCTGCCGACCCCCCATCCTCGTAGATAAGATTCTGCTTGCAACCTACGGCAGATTCGGCGAAAATGGCGCCGAGGCTCGTGGGTGCTGTGAAAAGCATCATCGTCTACACGCGTCAGATAAAGGCTCAGAATCTTTACCCGAAACGCATCATTTCGCCGCCGGCGCCCAACAAGTGTTGCGCCAATCACATGGAGGTCCTGGGCCGGCCACGCGTGGACGAGCAGGGTCGGCGATTTTGCTATAAACGGTGCAGGATTTGCGGCTTCGCGCTCCGCTACTTCCTGGAGCCTAGCCCTGACTGCCGGCCTTGGAGAGCCGGATA